>NZ_JBFUHH010000048.1:0-29985 GCF_056402495.1 Microvirga sp. P4_A5
CTCTCGACGACCGCGCGAAGATAGGTCGACCGGGTTTGCGCGCCATGCTCGCGCGACAGCAGCAGCACCTTGTTGGCGATGTCGCGCAATTCGTAAGCGAGTTCCCGGGTCTGGGCTCGCAATTGCAAAGCGCTCTGCGCGGTGAGCGGCCCGTCCAGCAGCGGCTGCGCCAGGCTCGTCTGAAGGTAATGCTGCTTCAGGCTTCCCATCATGCCGATGCGGTCGATCAATTGCGCCTGCGGTTCCTCCAGCAGGGCGGCGAGCCGGCTGACCAGCACCGCCATCCGGAAAGCAGGCTCCTGCTCCCGGGTGGAAAACGGCTCGCCGGAAGCGGCCCGCGCAAGGCTCTCGGCGGCGAGCGTCGCCTCGAATTGGGCCTGGGTGATCTGCCACAGGCTCGTCTGGCCGTCGTCGCTCCGCAGGTCCGTCTCGACATAAAGCAGTCGGGCCACCGTGAACACAAGGCAAGCCACCAGCCCGGCAATCGCCACGAGCATGATGAGAACGGCCCTGTAGTTCTGCAATCTGCGTTTCATGGCTCTTTCAATGCGCAGCCGTTCGAATGCCCTCGCCCGCGGAACGGTATCGCAACCGGGTCGTCTTCACCTTCCCGCATGGAAGAGTGAGATTATAATAGAACAATAGCAGTTTTCGAGAAATTTCCACTCGGAATCTCACCTTTCCCTAGCGATTGAGAGTCGCTTTGGGCTGGAATGGACCCAATCATAGTTATACAATAACATATCCTACTTTGAGTTCCCTTCCCTCGACTATCGTGGACCATTGCCATCCCTGTCTGCGAGGTGCGCCATCACACGCGCAGCGTGCAACAGACTTTGCGTGGGCGATTGTGGATCTCGGCCGGCGCGTTATATTTGCAAGCTAGGCTGAACGGCTGCGTGTCGGCCGTCGTGACATGGAGTGAAAAATGCGGAAGTTTATCGGGATTGTGTTGGGATCGGCCACTCTCGTATCGGCCACCCTCATAGCGGCCATGCCGGCGGCTGCGGAAACCTCGACCCGTCCCGTTCAGAACGGCGTTCAGCAGGCCCAGCCCCTGGAAGGCTATTCGCAATATTATTACCGCCGCGGCTATTATGGACGCCCCTATTACGGACGGCCCTATTACGGATATGGGCGGCCATATTATCGGGATAACGGCGCGGCTGTCGCTGCGGGCGTGGCGGGCGTCGCAGCCGGCGCGCTCATTGCCGGCGCCATCGCCAATCAGGCGGCGGCGCAGCCGGCCCTGCCGGCTCCTCCCGGCACGGTCAGCCCGTCGGTCGCCGCTTACTGCGCCAAGAAGTTCCGCTCCTATGATCCGGTGACCGGAACCTATCTCTCCAGCGGCGGCATGCGGCTCGTCTGCACCTACCCGTAAAAGCCCGGGATTTTCTGTCGAGGAGCCCCGCCGGTCGCGGGGCTTTTCTTTTGCCGAACGCGCGCCCCTCTAGTGGGCCCCGTCCTCGTTGTGATGCGCCTGCGCCGACACCACCCCACCGATGAGATTCACGCGCATCAGGGCCTCGCTCGACAGGTCGGCGACCCTGACAGGCTCGATGTGGGCGATCGTCCGCTCGAGACGCTCGTTCCAGGCGAGCGCGGAGCGCTCCGCCTCATCCGGCGACACGGCCTCGAACCGAATGGCTTCTCCAATGCGCGCCTGTCCGATCCGGGCCAGGTCGGCGCTGACGACGGTCGCGATCTTCGGATACCCGCCGGTGGATTGCCGATCGGCCAGCAGCACGATGGGAAGCCCGCTTCCCGGCACCTGGATGCTGCCGTTCACGATCCCGTCCGAGATGATGTTGAAGCCATCCCGATGCTCGATGGGCGGCCCGTCGAGCTGGCAGCCCATGCGATCCGTTTTCGAGGTCACGGTGTAGGCAGAGGACAGGAACATTTCGATCCCCGCCTGCGTGAAGGCGTCCTCCTGCGGGCCCAACACCACGCGGATGGAACCTTCGAAGGCGGGCCGGTCCTGTTCCGGCAGCATCAGAGGCCGCCCGCTATCCGCGGCCCCGCCGCGCAAGGCCAACAGGTCCCTGACCTTCAGCGCACGCCCATTGAACCCGCCGAGCTGCGACCGCAGATGGGTCGACCGGCTGCCAAGAACCGGCTCGACCGCGAAGCCCCCGGCGACCGCGAGGTAGGCTCGCATCCCGGTGCGCGCAAAGCCGATCGACACCACGCTGCCGCGTTTGAGATCATGCGCGCGATAGGGCGCGGCAGGCACGCCGTCGATGGCGACTGGCATGTCGGCCCCGGCGAGGGCCAGGCGGCAATGCTCCGCTTCGACGCGGTAAGTTCCGCCCGAGAGAGTCAGTTCGAGCGCGGCTTCGTCGCGTGCGTTTCCGACCAGCGCGTTCGCGATCTGCATCGACATCGGATCGATGGCGCCGGCCGCCGAGATACCGAAGCGCTGGAGGCCATAGCGGCCGAGATCCTGCAGGGTCGACTGCATTCCCGGATCGAGGACGGCGAGATGGTCAGCCATCGATCATCTCCATCCGGGCAACGATATCGCCCTCCGCGGCTTTCGCGGTCTGCGAGGCGAACGCCTCCGCCGAGATCGGCTCGAAGACGACGCGGTCCCCCGCCGCCAGAAGGAAAGGCTCGGCGCGCGCGGGATCGTAGGTCTTCACGGGCGTGCGTCCGAGCAATTGCCAGCCGCTAGGAATCTCGAAGGGCGGACAGACGCCTGCCTGCTTGCCGCCGATGGAGATGCTGCCGGGCGGGATGCGTAGGCGGGGGTCGACACGGCGGCTCGTATGCAATCTCTCGGGCAACCCGCCCAGATAGGCGAAGCCCGGCGCGAAACCGATCATGTAGACGTGGTATTCGGCGCTCGCATGGAGGCGGATGACATCATCGGGCGAAAGGCCATGGGATTTCGCCACGAAGTCCAGATCCTCTCCCGCCTCGCCTCCATAAAGCACCGGGATCGTCCAGCGGCGGTATCCCGCGCGGGAGCCGGCATCGGGCGGCCAGCAGGCGAGTATTCGGTCCTGCAGAGTCTGTCTTGGAATCACCGCCGGATCGAACATCACCAGAAGTGACCGATAGGTCGGCACCATTTCGACGATGCCGGGAATCGACTGTGCCGAGAGAGCCCTGTCGAGCGCGATCACCAGCGCATTGGTGTCCTCATCCACCCCATCGCCCAGCTCGACCGTCATCGCACGGTCGCCGGCAGCAAGAAATTTCGGGGCGTGAGCCATGGTTCGGGGCCGGACCGGTTGGTGGAAGCGCCGAGCAATAGCATGAGGACGCACGAGGACAAGCCGTTCGCGGCAAGATGCCAGGTTTGCGGATTTCGCCTCCAACTGCCCTCGCCGGGAAGCGGATATTATTTCGTTGTTAACTGCGCGTGGCTAGGTTCGGCGCGAACGACATGGAGAAAGATCGATGCTTCGACCGATGGTCATGGCGGCGGCGCTTGCCGCCGGTACATTCCTTGCAGGGTCCGCTTCAGCGCAAGGCCTCGTCCTGTGCGCGGACGAGAACGGTTTCTGCCGACTGCCCTACCCCACCCGGGTGATCTATGGCGTTCCCGGCCGCAGCGCCGAACGGGATGTTCGCGGCGGCGGCATTCCCTGGTCGAATCAGGCCTTCGGAGACCCGGCTCCCGGAATCCCCAAACGTTGCGCCTACGTCGCCCGCGGCGGCCGTCCGGCCTATGGCGGCGGCTTTGAGGAGCCCCGGTTCGCGGAACCGCCGCCCTACGGCATGCGGGGCCGTCATGGACTAGAAGGTTATGACCGGCGCGCGGAATACGGTAGACCCCAGCGCTACGACCGTCCGGCGCGGTGGCGGATGTGCGCGAGCGAGAACGAGTTCTGCGCCTTCCAGGAGCAGATGCGCGTACGCTACGGCGCGGGAGGCCGCTTTGCCGAGGCGAGCTTCCGAAACGGCGTCGCCTGTAGCAACAGCACCTTCGGAGACGTGGCGCCCGGGATCCGCAAGGTTTGCCAGGTTCTGGACTGACGAGACGTCCCGCCCGATCGCGTCAACGAATCGGTTCATACTTCACCCTGCCCCCCGGCGGGGTGTTTTTGCATCAGAATACCATTTCAAATACTAGCATCCGCCCTTGCGGTTCATATCGCTGCGGAACCTGTGTATTGAACCTTACACTATCAATGTATTCCCAGGCAACTTACTGTTTGTTTATTATGGGACGCCCCAACAAACTCAATAGGTGTTGCAAGGAAGACATAGATTCATGCGTTCCAGCATCTTAAGCTCCCTTGGCGATCCTCGCACAAGGGATGATGACTATGAAGACACGTGTTCTTAGTCTACTGGCCAGTGCGGCAGCCCTGGCCCTTGTCACCTCTTCCGCATCCGCTGCGGATCTCCCCGCCCAGACGGCTCCTCCGCCGCCCATTATCTCCGTCCCGCTCTTCACTTGGACCGGCTTCTATGTCGGTGTGAACGCGGGCTGGGGATGGCGTAACGGCGATAATGAAACCGTCTTCCTGTCGCCGGGCGCCGGCACGCCGGGTCTTGCCGGTACGCTGAACTTCCCCGGTGGGGACGACGGCGGGTTCACCGGCGGCGGCCAGATCGGCTACAATTACCAGATGGGTTCATTCGTTCTCGGCGTCGAGACGGATATCCAATGGGCCGATACGGGCAATGACTCGGGCGTGGTGTTCATACCGGCCACAGGATTCGTCGGCACGTTCGTGCCCGGGGAATTCCGCAGCAACGCGCCCGACTGGTTCGGCACCCTGCGCGCCCGCGTCGGTGTCGCGATCGACCGGGTCCTGATCTACGGCACCGGCGGTCTCGCGTATACCGAAGACAACACCGGCTGGGTCCTCGGCGGCGGCGTCGAATGGGCCCTGCCCACCAACTGGAACATGTTCGGCACGTCGGCTGTCACCTTCGGCCTCGAAGGCCKGTGGCTGAACATCGACCGCGACAACGACTTCGCCGGCCCCATCGGAACGTTCACGCCGGTCGGTCTGCCTCAGGTCGCGGTCTTCGCACCTCGGACCGGCAACAACGACAACGAGTTCGGGGTCGTGCGCGCCAAGCTCAATTTCAAGTTCGGCACATACTAGCATTTGTCGCGCGTAACATTTGGGCGGCCCGGGTAACCCCCGGGCCCTCATTCGTTTAAAGTCCGACGATTTGCGTCCGGTTTTTCGTTTCGCCTGGCGCACCCCAGGCGGTCCCTCTGATTCGGTTCGGTTGGAAAACGGCCTGTCGGGTGCGGCGCGATGCTAACAACGCCCAAGGGAAAGGCCGATCAAGAACGACACAAACGACAATGGTAAGGGCTTCAAGCAATTCCGATAACGAAACCGGGGGGCGAGCTCTCGAAAATTATGGTCGGAGCGAGAGGATTTGAACCTCCGACCCCTAGTCCCCCAGACGCTCCAAATGGCGTTTCAGGGGATTTCAGACTAGTTCACAACTCATTGTACTCTATTGATTAAACGCGTCTTTTGCGCTCAAGTGAGTTCATGAGATTTCAGGCACATTCAGTTTTCTGAACCCTCATTGAACCCACAACCGCTCGAAAAGACTAATGCTTCGAGCGACTAAGGCTCGTGGACAGGCCAGTCGTTTTGATGACCAGCGCCTTCACCAAGACCCTGGATTTTCCCGCTAGTGGCTCAATCGAATTCTGGGACAGTAAGACGACCGGCCTCTGTCTCAGAGCCTTCGCCGCTGGGAAGGCGACGTGGTCGTTTCGGTACCGACCTAGAGCGGGCAAATCCTATGAGCGTGTGACCCTCGGCACGCTCACCGATCTCACTTTGGCCGACGCCAGAGCGCGCCGCCCGGCTAGTATCGAGGTGACAGACGGAGGCGACCCGCAGCTCACCAGGCGCCAGAAGAAGCGTGCAGCCCTCAACGTCTTCACCTTCGATCGACTGGCTGAGCAGTATCTGACGGAGTATGCAAAGCCCAACAAGTCGTCCTGGAAGATGGACGAAATGTATTTGAAGCGCCTCGAGGGGAGTTCGGCGACAAGCCGGCGGCGGAGGTCACCCGACGCGAGATCATTGCCCTCTTGGACAGGATCAAGGAGACCGCGCCTGTGAGCGCGAACCGGATCCAAACTGTCCTCGGAGGCGTGTTCAACTGGGCCGTCGAGGGTGAACTCGTCCCCGCCAATCCGATCGCTCGCAAGCGAGCCAAGGAGACGCCTAAGGACCGGACCTTGCACGATGCCGAGATCAAGGTCTTGTGGAAGGCCCTAAAGACGCCCCAAGGGGTCACGGAGGACGTCGCCGATGCTCTCCGCTTCTTACTGTTGACAGGGCAGAGACCCGGCGAGGTCGCCGGAGTGGCCCGGAACGAGCTCCTGGTTATCGATAGATCAAAGGACGCGCGTTGGGAGATCCCGGCCGCGCGCATGAAGGGGCGCCGCCCTCACGTGGTCCCCCTCGCCCCCATAGCACGGGAAATCCTCGCCGCCGTGATCAAACGTCGCGAGATGGATGGAGATAGCGACAGTGTGTTCGCCTCGCGATTTGTCAGCCGGGACACCCTCGCCCGCCACACTCTCTCTCAAGACCTTCGCCGGTTGGTCGAGCGCCTTGAGAAGGACGGTACGGAGAAGGAAGCGTTCAAATCGCTCCAGAAGAACCCTCCCACTCCTCATGACTTTCGCCGCACGGTGGGGACTGGATTGTCGCTGCTAGGCATCCCCAGAGAGGACCGAAAGGCCGTCCTGGGCCACGTCGAGGGGGACGTTCACGGTGTGCACTACGATCGTTATGAACGCCTTCGGGAAAAGCGGATCGCGCTTGAGGCCTGGGAAAGGCACATTTGCAGGATCGTTGACCCCGGCAAAAGGGCCGCGAATGTTGTCCCTATAACGTCGGCGCGCAGCCCATGACCCAGACAAATCGAGCTACGGTTCAAACACCAAAAGCTGATTGGTTCTCATATCACCTGGCCGAGTTTCGCTGCTTTCCAAGGCCCGCAATTTCGCCCGAGGATTTTGAGGTTGGCTTCGCTGAGCAATCGATTCCGGCTGGGTTCGTCGTGCCCTTTCCAAGTTAGTGCAACGGAGCTGAGGGGATCGATCACCGCGCCGGTGAGGATATGCGCCCCGACCTCGGAGCCCGTCTCCACCACGACAACGGAAAGCCGTGCCCTTTTGCGCCGCCACTTGCTTGAGCCGGATGGCTGCCGCCAGTCGTGCAGGGCCTGCGCCGACGATCACGACGTCGAACTCCATCGATTCACGGGCAGGCAGATCTGACATGGGGGGCTCCGGGCTACGATCCCGATCGGGCCTCAGACGGCTTCGAGGGCGATGGCGATGCCCTGTCCGACGCCGATGCACATGGTGGCCAGCGCCCGCTTCCTGCCCGTCAGCTTGAGCTCAAGCGCCGCCGTGCCGGCAATGCGCGCCCCCGACATGCCAAGCGGATGGCCCAGCGCAATCGCCCCGCCGTTCGGGTTCACGTGTTCCGCATCCTCCGGGATGCCGAGCTCGCGCAGCACCGCAATGCCCTGGCTGGCAAATGCCTCGTTGAGCTCGATCACGTCGAAATCAGAGGGCTTCAGCCCCAGCCGCGCGCACAGCTTCTTCGTGGCCGGCGCCGGGCCCATACCCATAATGCGCGGCGCCACCCCCGCCGTCGCCCCGCCGAGAATGCGCGCGATCGGCTCCAATCCGAACTTGCACATCGCTTCCTCCGACGCGACGATAAGAGCGGCGGAGCCGTCGTTCACCCCGGACGCATTGCCCGCCGTCACCGTGCCTCCTTTCCGAAACGGCGTCGACAGTCTGGCCAGCGCCTCCAGCGTCGTGTCACCGCGAGGATGCTCGTCTGTGTCCACCACGACAGGATCGCCCTTGCGGCGCGGGATCGTCACCGGAACGATCTCCTTGGCCAGTCGGCCATTCGCCTGAGCGACGACCGCCTTCTGCTGCGAGCGCAGGGCGAAGGCATCCTGGTCGGCACGGGAAACCTGGAAATCCTCGGCCACGTTCTCGCCGGTCTCCGGCATGGAATCGACACCGTATTGGCGCTTCATCAATGGGTTGACGAAACGCCAGCCGATGGTGGTGTCGTAGATCTCGGCGTTGCGCGAAAAGGCGGTGTCGGCTTTGGGCATCACCAAGGGCGCACGCGACATGGATTCAACGCCGCCTGCGATCATCAGCTCGGCTTCGCCCGCCTTGACGGCGCGGGCCGCCATGATCACCGCATCCATGCCGGAGCCGCACAGGCGGTTGACGGTGGTGCCGGTGACCGAGCCCGGCAGGCCGGCCAGCAAGGATGCCATGCGCGCCACGTTGCGGTTGTCCTCGCCCGCCTGGTTGGCGCAGCCATAGATCACGTCGTCGACGGCCTCGAACTCGAGCTTGGGATAGCGCTCCATCAAAGCCTTGAGCGGGACCGCGCCAAGGTCGTCCGCGCGCACGCTGGAGAGCGCACCCGCATAACGCCCGATCGGCGTCCGCACAAAGGCACAAATAAAAGCGTCTCGCATGTCAGATCTCATTGTTGTCTCGGAGGAGATTGCTTGTTCACGACGACGGTGTGCTGTCGCACTCAGTCGATATTTTTGAGGATTTCGTCGACCATTTTCTTGGCATCGCCGAAGAGCATCATGGTGTTGTCGCGGAAGAACAGCTCGTTCTCCACGCCCGCATAGCCCGAGCCCATGCCGCGCTTGATGAAGAGAACGGTCTTGGCCCGCTCCACATCCAGAATCGGCATGCCGAAGATCGGCGATTGCGGATCCGTCTTGGCCGCGGGGTTCGTCACGTCGTTGGCCCCGATCACGAACGCCACATCCGCCTGCGCGAACTCGCCGCCTGGATCATCACATCCGCGCCAAGCGACTTGTATTTCATGACCGTTTCAGGGGTCGCCGCAACACGCGTCTCAACCGGATCAGCCTCCAACAAAACCGATATCCGAAGGTTCGATACGTCCATCAATTCGACCTCCTTGCGACGCCAAGCTCAACCTTCATTTCGCGGATCTTCTTCCTGTTGGATGATTGTCGGGCTTGGCGTCATGGCGATATCCAGATTTGAGAAAACTTAGTCGAGGACAAGCAGACCGGTCGTCACGAAGACAAGGAGGATGCAAGTCGTCCCGGTGAACACGGCAATGTGGCGCCACCCGATCCGCAGGAGCGACGACAAGGATGTGCCCAGCCCCAGCGCCGCGATCGCGATGAGCAGGCCCCAGCTTGAAAGTTGGATCATGGTGGTCTTGATGGGAGCATAGACCGGAAGAAGATCCGGCGCGAACGCCGCTGCGCTGTTCACGAGACAGAGGCCGAGGAACGCGAGCGCAAAGACCGGCACGGGGACCTTGGCGTCACCATGCTCGCCGCCGCTACGCGTGAACCACCATCCTATCGCGAGCACGACGGGCAGCAGAAGGAACACACGGAAGAGTTTCACGATCACCGCCGTGTTGCCCACCGGCTCGGACACCGCATAACCTGCGCCGACGACCTGGGCCATGTCATGAATGGTCGCGCCGAGCATGACTCCCGTATTCTGCACGTCCAGGCCGATGAGAACACAGAGCGGCGGGTAGAGAATCATGACGAGGGTCGAGACGGCGTTCGCGGCCACCACCGTGAACGTCACGTCGGCGCCCTTCTGAGGATATTGCGGCACCACCGTCGCCGTCGCCAAAGTCGCCGACGCGCCGCATACGGCTGTGGCAGCTCCCGCGAGCACCCCACAGCCGTCGCCCACCTTGAGCCAGCGCGCGAGGCAGACACCCGAGGCAATTGTCAGAACTATGGCGGCGACGACGAGAAGCGCGGTCGAGAGCCCGAGCCCCATGATGTCGCTCAATGCGATGCGGATTCCGAGCAATGCGATCGCGATGCGCAGCAGTTTCTTGACGCACCAGGTGATCCCCGGCTGCAATGCCGGCTTGGAAGCGAAGCCGTTGAGAGCTATGCCGACGACAAGCGCGATCACGATGGCCGGCAAGGTATAGGACCAGCCCGTTGCTTCCTTGAGCAGCCGCGCGAACACCGGTTCCGCGAGATACGAAAACGCAGCCACCGCTACGGAGAGCGCGATGCCCGGGCCGAGATCGTTCAACGAGCGTTTGATATTCCCGGCCGGCGTCCCGGCAGGTGCTGTGACCTTTGACCTCGTCATGTCTAGGCCAGCAATCTGACCGACAGGAAATGGTCGAAGTGTCTAATGAATTCATCCTCTGTGCGCACCGCCCGGTTGAAACCGGCCTGCCGTAGCCTGGTGGTGTCGGACATCATGTCCCATGAGGGCGTGAACACGAAGTCGCCGTAGCCCCACAGAACGAGCTTGTCATAGGCAGGACTCTTCAATCCGTTCCGCGCCACGATGGTGTTCCAGACATTCGCCTTGTCCGCCATGACTTCGGCGAGCCTGACCGTCCGCACGGGCCCGACCTCCATGCCGAAATATCGCGCGAAGGCCGGCCAGAGACGCGACCACCGGATATAGTCGCCGTTCGTCGCGTTGAATGCCTGGTTGGCGCAGCCCGGTTCCGTACTGACGAACCGGATCGCGCGGGCCAGATGATCGGCCGACGTGCATTGATAGATCGCGTCGTAATTCTCAGGAGTTCCCGGAAAGCACAACGGCAAGCCGAGCTCCCGCGAGATGAGGGCATAGACTGCCACGACCAGGATCAGGTTTCGCGGAGCGTTGGGGACAGTGTGGCAGATTCCGTGGGGACGCGACGTCGACCAGGTCCATGCCCTGCCCTTCTGCCGCTCGGCGATGAAATCCTGCTGCGCGTAGTAGAAGGTCGGCGCCAAACTGCGCGGGTCGTCCTCGCGCGCCGGCGTGGGAAAAGCCCCGAGCGTCGACCCATACCATTTCGTGCCATGGACCAGATGAACATGCGACAGGTCTTTCGCGACCGTTTCGATGGCATCGACGACGTTGCGCAGCATCGTCATGTTGGTCTCGACAGGCTCCGGCGTGCCCGTCTGATGATCGAAACGGGCGGTGTAGAAGATATGCGTCGCATCGGTGACCGAGGACAGGGCTTTAAGGCTCTGCTCGCGATCCGTCAGGTCGACCGCGAGAAACCGGGCGCCCGGAATATCGACGGGCTTGCGCGCCAGCGCCATGACCTCCCATTCCGGATCGGCCGCGAGCTGCCTTGCGAGCTCGTAACCGACCACCCCTGTTGCACCCGCAATGACGGCGACTTTCTTCGTCATGGTTTCGTCCCAATCACTTTTTTGTCGCTCAGCGCGAGACGCGGTACAGCATCCGAAAGAATGCCGGCCGCGGTGCATCGCCGCCGGATATGTCCGCAAGCATGTCCGTCACTTTTGCGGCGGCGTTTTGCAGGCTGGCGATATCCATGGCCTCGACGATCAGCGCACGCTCGATGACGCGGTTGCCTTGGCGCACATGCCTGCGCGAGGACGCGGCAAGAGCCTCCTCGTCCTTCGACAAGACCTGGGCCCCGACCGCACCGGGCATGTCGAGTGCCTTCAGAGCGATGTCCCGCAGAGCGGGAACGCTCAGTTCATCCCCCTTCGGTTCCAGCATCCACAATGCCAGGGCCCCGCCCTCGCCCTCACCGTAGGCGAAGTCGATACCCGCAATCGTGCGATACGCGTTCTGGAAGCGCGGGATGAAATGTCGGCTGCGTGGATCGGGCTGACTGACGAGGGAAACGTAATCTTCGCTCGAGAAGACGCCGGCATCCGTCACTTGGTACAAGGCGAGGTATTTGGCGAAATGTCCGGGCGATCCCTCGACCGCCGCGTAACGTCTTCCCCGCACGAAGCTGGAGAACTCCAGAACGCGGTCTCGCATATGTTCGCGGTTGTACCATTCGTTGAATGCCGCTTCTTCCTCCGGGGCTATATCCGCAAGGACGACGAGACTGGCGCTTGCGCGCCGATCTTCGGGAATGGCACGCAGCGCGTCCGTCTGCTGATGTTCGTTCATGGAGTTCTCTTTTTCCGAAATCGTCAGTTCGCCCACAAGGTTTCGACAACCTTCTTCTCGTTCTCGACCATCGTCCGGACGCGATCAGCTGGGTGAACGTAGGGTACCATTCCGATATTTTTCAGAGTTTCGAGGAATTTGGGGTCGGTCGAGATGGCGGTCATCGCCTCATCCCACGCCTTGACGACGTGAGCCGGGACGTTCGGCGGGCCCGAAACGCTGAACCAGAACAGGATCTCGACCGAGGGATAACCGATCTCCGCCATGGTCGGTACTTCCGGAATGGCGGGAAAGCGTGTCGGCGACGCGACTGCGAGGGCGCGAAGCTTGCCACTCGCCAGGAGCGGAGCGACAGCACTCCATGAACCGGCTCCGAGCAGCACGGTGCCGGTGGCCGTCATGGTCACGGCTTCGGCACCGCCCTTTGAGGCTACGGAACGGGTTTTCTTGACGTCGACGTCGGTGGAGCGGAAGAGCTGACGGAACGTGTAGTCCTGCGCTCCCGCGCCTCCGAGCGACGTCCAGGTGAATGTCGYGGGGTCCTTGCGGGCCTGCGCGATGGCGTCCTGCATCGTCTTGAACGGAGAATCCGCGGGTACGATGAAAATCATCGGCGTCTGCGCGATCATTCCCATGAATGTCCGATCCATGGATTTGAAGGGCAGGCTGCGGACGACCACTTCCAGCATGGAGCTCGATGCGGGCGACTCCGCCAGGACGGTGTAGCCATCCGGCTTGGCGCGCATCACTTCCTCGACAGCTGGCACGGTGTTTCCGCCCGGCTTGTTGACGACGCGGACAGGCATCTTCCAGCGCGCCTCGAGCGCCTGCGCGACCGCATGCGCGGTCAGCCCGGTCGAGCCGCCCGGGGCGAACGGTACGATCATCTCCACGGCGCGGGCCGGATAAGCTTCCTGCGCGAGCGCGGCGGATGCACCGATACCGCTCAGTCCTCCAGTCGCTCCGAGCGATGCCGCCCCTAGAACCAGATCTCTCCTCGTAATCATGCTTTTCTCCCTCTTGGATTTTCCGCGGCTTTTCGGATGGAGCCGCATATTTCGCCCGATCGTGGTCGTGCGGTTCAGGCCCGCTCGCCGCGCCCGTTAAGAGCGCGGATCGGTTTCTCGAAAGGAATGACGCTCCGCCATCCGATCCGCAAAATCGGAAAGCCGCGGATACGTCGCTCTCCACGCTTTCGAGTATCGGAAATCGGCATAGTTCAGGGCGACGCCGAGCATGAGTTCGTTGAACCCCGGCCCGTCCCCCCCCCCTTTCGGAATGCTATCGAGATGCTGCGAGACATAGGCCAGCGCCCCGTCAAACCGCACCTCTTCTCGCTTCATGCGGTCTTCCATCTGGAACTCATCGGGACGCCGTGTTTCCAGCAGGCGGTTGACCACAGCATCGATGATGCCGTGCGCGAGGGTATGCCAGCGCATGGCTTCCCACTGATCCGTTGCGGATGCAGGAAGCATCTTGCCCGCAGCCGGCCCGGATTCGTCCAGAACCTGAATGACGGCGAGCGAGTCGTAGAAGACGCGTCCGTCGTCCAGGATCAGTACCGGCACCTTCCCAAGTGGATTGAGCGCGAGCAACCGCTCGGTCTTCGCCCATGGATCCTCATCGACGAAGTCGAAGGGAACCCCTCGCTCAAGCGCGAAGACGCGGGCCTTTCGAACATAGGGAGATGTGCGTGAACCCCATATCTGCATGTCGGTCAGTCCTCGTTGGTGCTTTCCGCGATCAGCCTCGTGACCATGGTGGACCGCTTCCGCAGCCAAGTCGTGGCTGTAACGACGACCACGGCCGCGATGACGAGCGTGAGGGCAATCGGTCTCCCCGCGATGAACAGCACATCGCCTCCGGACATGGCGAGCGACTGCCGCAAGGACTGCTCGAACATCGGACCCAGCAGGAAGCCGAGGATCAGCGGCGCGAGGGGCATGTTGAACCGACGCATGAAGTAGCCGACCGCACCGAACCCGATGGCAACCCAGACGTCGAACATCGTGTTACGCGGCGCATAGGCGCCGAGAAGGCAAACCGCGAGAACGACAGGTCCGAGAATGCTATAGGGAATGCGGCTCACCCGGGCCCAAGCGCCAACCAGAGGAAGGTTGAGAACCACCAGCATGGTGTTGGCGATGATCATGCTGCCGATGATCGTCCAGACGAACGCGCCCTGAGTCTGGAACAGCATCGGTCCCGGGGTAAGCCCATTGATGAGGAGCGTGCCGAGAATGATGGCGAGCGCCGGGCTGGTCGGAATGCCGAGGGCGAGCAGCGGGATGAAGCCCGCCATCGCCGTAGCGTTGTTGGCGGCCTCCGGAGCGGAGACGCCTTCGATCATGCCTTTGCCGAACTTCTCCGGCGTCTTGGAGATGCGCTTCTCGATGTCGTACGACAGATACGCCGTCAACGCCGGCAACATGCCCGGAAGCAGTCCGAGGATAAACCCGCTGATCGTGCCACGCACGGCTGCCATGAGGCCGCGCCACAATTCGCGGCCGCGCGGGATCATGTTCCACCAGGATTCGAGCTTTCCGGAAAAGATGTGCTGAACGCTCGCGCCCATGCTCGTCAGGACTTCTCCGATTCCAAACAGACCAACGAGGACTGGAACGATGTCGAACCCCTTCGACAATTCGAAGGTTCCGAAGGTGAGTCTCTGCACGCCCGTGAGCGGATCCGTCCCGAGGCTCGCAAGCGACATTCCCAGAACCGCAAGCGCCAAACCTTTGACCAGGGAGTTGCCCGCAAAGCTGACCAGGGCGGTCATGCTGAAGAGAACCAGCCCGAAATACTCGGCCGGGCCGAACTTCAGCGCGAGATCCGCGACGACCGGCCCGATGAATGAGATGGCGGCGGCTCCGGTGATGCCGGCGAAATACGAACCGATGGCCGCAATCGCCAGCGCCTGACCGGCTCTCCCCTGCTTGGTCATGGGAAAGCCGTCCTGCGCCGTCACGACCGATGAGGTTTCCCCGGGGATGTTCATTAGAATAGCGGTGGTGGAACCGCCATACATCGCGCCGTAATAGATGCCTGCCATGATGATGATGGCGCCTTCCGGCGGAAGATGCGCCGATACCGGCAGCAGGATCGCCATGGCCGAGGCCGGGCCCAAGCCCGGCAGGACACCGACCAAGGTCCCCAATATGCAGCCGATGAAGGCGAACAGGATATTCGACCACGTCGCCGCGGCCAAAATTCCGCCAACGAGACCGGTATCCATCAGCGAACCAATCCTGCGAATTCCTCGCGCTCGGTCACCGCCAAGTGCGAGATGGGACGATAGAGAGCCTCATTCACGTCTTCCTCTGCGGGCCCGAGGTCCGCAGAGGTCTCGATCGAAACGCCGAAGAGCGGCGTGTGCCGATCAAGTCCGACCGATTTGTGCCAGACCGTGCCCGGCCGTTTGGCGTCGATCCGACTGCGCATCTTCTCGGCTTCAGCCTCCGACAGGCCTTCGAAAGAGACGACGCGCAGGAACTCTCCGTCGCCCAAGCGCGGCGCGGTGACGGAATCCCCATTCTCTCTCCCGAAGAGATCGCGGCTCCAGTCGATGATATAGGGCCGCCATTCAAAGAAGCCCCAGTCGTTCGTGTAATCGGGAGTTGTGAATGCGTCTGCGGAGGACAAAGTCCAGTAGGCCAGATAGTCCCGCCCCACTCCCGCTGCGCGGTAATAGCGCTGTCCGGTCAAGAAGTGGGGCTTCTCGAGCATCTGCCGCAGTTTCGGCCCACTGTACCAAGTATTCCAGGATTCCTCCCGCGCCGGTTCGTTGAAGTTACAGCGGACGACGTAAGCTAGATTCATCGTGTTTCCTCTGACTGCCATGCCGCCTGGATGAGGCATGGGTATAGGCGTCTTCGATAGCGTCGCACCCATCTATGCAATCCGCGCACCAACGAGCCTGGAAGGGAAAAGGAACGCCGCTTTCGTCGCCAGATTGTCCGTCGAAACAACACCGGGCGTCCGGCGTGTGCGCGAAAGCGACAATCTTTTCGCCCGCCGCGAGCCGGGATCGTGCCAAACACGTTTCTGAGGACGTGGCATCCCGCTTGCGATGAGGGAAGCAGAGTGGAGATTGCAGCAGAAGATGAAAGACACCCAACCTTCCGCCATTGAAACGGACGTCGTGGTGATCGGGGGCGGCGGAGGCGGCCTCGCCGCGGCTATCGAGGCAGCGACAGCGGGAGCGAAGGTTATCCTCCTGGAGAAGAATCCTGCTCTCGGCGGCAGCACGGCATGGTCCGTAGGATCCATATCGGCCACGCGGACACCCCATCAGAAGAAGCGGGGCATAGACGATTCGCCCGACGACCATTTCGAGGATATGGAGGTCCTCGCGGGATCCTACGCCAATCGCGACAACCGCGAATTGCGTCGGCTCCTGGTGGACCGCACGACCGAGACGATCGCCTGGCTAGAATCCATGGGCGTCGTCTTCGCCGGCCCCAACGTCGAGCCTCCCCACCGCAAGCCGCGAATGCACAACGTGCTGCCCAACTCGCGATCCTTTCCCTACCACCTGGGCCGGCATGCGCGGCGGCTCGGCGTCGATATCCGCCTCGCGACGAAGGCGGATAGGCTGATCGAGGAGAACAATCGTATCGTGGCGGTGGAATGCAGCGACGCGAGCGGTCGGCGGATTGTGCTACGCGCGCGGGGCGGCGTCGTTCTGGCAGCCGGCGATTACAGCGGCAGCCCTGAAATGAAAGGCAAATATGCCGGCCCCGAAGTCACGAACCTCGAGCCCGTCAACGTGACGGCGACGGGCGACGGTTTCGGCTTGGGCTTCGAGCACGGCGCCGAGATGATCAACGGCGATATCGTCCGTGGACCGATCATGAGATTCGTTCCTCCACGCCAGTCGAGCCTGATCGGCCGGCTGCCGCCCTGGCGGCCGCTCGCGCAGATCATGAAACTTTCCATGGACCACCTGCCGGAACAAATTCTCCGGCCTTTCGCCATGAGCTTCCTCACGACGGCGCTCGGCCCTTCGCCGGATCTGTTCCGCAATGGCGCAATTCTCGTCAATGCCGAAGGCCGCCGCTTCGCTGAGGAGACGCAGAAGCCGGGGGTGCAAGTGCCGCATCAACGGGACCGTCTGGCCTATATCGTCATGGATGCCAGCATCGCGGCGAAATTCGAAGCTTGGCCCTATTTCGTCTCGACGGCTCCCGGAATCGCCTATGCCTATCTGGCGGATTACCGCCGCAACCGCCCGGAAATCTTCAAGACCGGCGCGACGCCGCAGGAGCTTGCGAAGTCCATGGGAATCGATCCTGAGGTCTTTGCTGCGGAACTGCAGCAATATAACGGCGTCGACCGCTTGGCGCGTCCTGGCGATTTCCCAGCCCTGTCATCCGGTCCTTTCGTGGCGCTCGGTCCGATCCGCAGCTACGTCGTCTTTACCGATGGCGGCCTCAAGGTGACGCCGCGCCTCGAAGTCCTCGGCCAAGATGGACAGCCGGTTCCGGGACTCTACGCCGCGGGCTCCAACGGTCAGGGCGGCGTCCTCCTCGAAGGCCACGGACATCATCTGGTCTGGGCCTTCATATCCGGAAGAATCGCAGGAGCGAACGCTGCCCGCGAGGCTGTCCGTTCCGCGAGCGAAGCAAAGCGAACAAACACTGAAGCAAGGGTTGCATCATGAGTGAACGTTTATGGGGCTGGGCCCTGGTTCTGATTGGCGCCGTCATGGCACGGGACGGCTGGCGTCTCTGGCATGATGATCGCGGCGACGGCATGTTCGATGTCCTGGGTCCCGACAGATACATTATCCTGATGGGCGGCCTGCTGGCGCTGTGCGGCATCATCATCGCGTTGAGCAAGCCAGCATACGCGCTCGCGGGAGGCGAGGACGAAGCAGAAGAAAAGGGGAACCATCGCGTCCCCTTCGTTTTCACGGCGGTGCTTGTGGTCTATGCGCTGATCATTCCCGTGCTCGGTTATACGGGCGCAACGTTCCTGTTCTTCCTGGCAGCCTACTATCTCGCCGGCAGGCGCAGGCTCGTGCCGACGCTTCTCACAAGCGCATTTTCGGCGACCTGCTTCTATCTGCTTTTTCCGTATTTTGCGGACATGCCGCTGCCTCGCGGCATCCTAGGCTTCTAAGGAGACGGCCTCATGGAACGATTGGCAGGTAAAGTCGTCATGATCACGGGGGCCGGCGGAGGCCAGGGAGCCGCGGAGGCGCGGCTCTTCGCCGAGGAAGGCGCGTCGCTGCTCCTGACGGGTCTTCCGGGAGACGACCTGAAGGGTCTTGCCGCCGAAATCGGCGCGTCAGGCACGCGCGTGATCTGGAGTGCGCACGACGTTTCGAACGAAGCGCAATGGATCGACGCTGTCGACCTCGCAAAACGCGAGTTCGGGGGAATGCACGTCCTCGTCAACAATGCCGGCACGATCAGCCGGCAGGGCATATCGGACACCACGCTCGACAAGTGGCACCGCACGATGGACGTGAACCTCACGGGGCCGATGCTCGGCATAAAGCACGCCGCGCCGCTCATGCGGGATAGCGGCGGCGGGTCCGTCATTAACGTGTCGTCCATCGCCGGGCTCGGCGCTCATTACGATGCTGCCTACGGCGCAAGCAAGTGGGGGCTGCGCGGGCTCACGAAGTCCGCCGCGATCGAGTACGTGGAATGGAATATCCGCGTAAACTCGATTCACCCGGGACAGATCATCGACACGAGCTTCTACCGGGACGGCAAGCCAGGCCATGCGGAATCGGCACGGCGCAGCATTCCTATGCAGCGCCAGGGCACACCTCTCGAATGCGCGAAGCTCGTCCTGTTTCTCGCCAGCGACGAGTCCAGCTTCATCACGGGCGCCGAGATCGCCATCGACGGCGGCTTCACCGCTGGCGGAGCGATTTGGCTGCGCAACAAGATGCGCGACGCACTGGCATCCGGGGCTATGGTTTAGCCCCGGACCAGGATTATGCGGCCTGCCGCTTGTGGATTGCCTCTTCGTCGGCGGCGAGACGCAGCACGAGCGAAGTGCGGTAGCGGGGGTCGCCTGTCACGGCACGCAGGTTGTCCATAATCGCGATGACATCGGACAGGCCGATCTCGCGCGCCCAAGCCACCGGACCGCGGGGATAATTGACGCCGTACGTCATCGCCAGATCGATCTCCTCCAGGCTCCCGACGCCATGGAGCGAAGCTTCGAAGGCCTCGTTGGCAAGCATGGCGATAGTCCGCATCAGGATAAGACCTGGCCGGTCGGCGATCTCGGTAACGGTCCGGCCCCCTTCCGAAAGTGCGCTCACGACATCATGGAATGTCGGGTCGCCCACGTCCGGCGACCGGCTCACGGCTACTCGGGGTGAGCGGCGCGCATCGGCGACCAGATCGTACAGGACGACTGAGTTTCCTGCCTCAAGAGCATGGCTCGCTGCCGTGCGGCCGTCGGTGCGGCGCACGAGGACGTTTCCAATCCGGTGCCCCGTTCCGTCGAGCGGGAGAACCGCATCCGCCTCGGTCGGCTTTGAGCCGCGAGTGACGGCGCTGTTCTCATAGAACCCGCGCCCAGCTTTGCGGCCGAGCCATCCCGCATGAATCAGCTCTTTCTGGATCAGGGATGGCCGGTAACGCGGATCGCCTGAAAAGGCGTCGAACATCGACTGGGTGACCGCATAATTCACGTCATGGCCGATCAGGTCCATGAGCATACAGGGTCCCATCCGAAATTCACCCGCTTCCGTATACACCGAGTCCAACGTGGCGGGATCGGTGGCGCCCTCTTCCAGAAGGCGCAGGGCCTCGCCGTAAAAAGGACGCGCGACGCGATTGACGATAAATCCCGGCGTGGCTTTCGCCCGCACGGCTATCTTTCCCCAGGCGCGGGCAAGTTCCAGCAGTTTATCGGCAACCGCCGGGGTTGTTGCAGCCCCTGAGACTACCTCCACCAGCTTCATGATGGGAGCTGGGTTGAAGAAATGGAACCCAGCCACACGTGCCGGAAGGCGTAGCGCCGCGGCAATTGCCGTGATCGAGATGGAGGATGTATTCGTCGTCAGAATGCAATCGTCGGAAATGATGGCCTCGAGCTGCGAGAACACACGTCTCTTGACCTCGAGATCCTCTACCACCGCTTCGATGACAAGCTGCGAACTCGCAAGTTCGCCGATGTCGCCCGCCGGTGCGATGCGGTCCAGAATTTCCGCCCTGGTCTGAGCAGAAAGCCGCCCCCGCGTCACGAGACCATCGAGGTCGGACGTGATGCGCGCAACGCCGCGTTGCGCAGCGCCTTCCATGACATCGAACAACAGCACGGAGTGGCCTGCCTGAGCGGCGACCTGCGCAATTCCAGCGCCCATCGCGCCGGCGCCGACAACGGAAACTCTCATGAGGCTCGGTTCCATCACCATTCCCGAACCTTCAGGATGATCTTGCCCTGCGCCTTCCCGTCCCGGAGAAGCGCAAGCCCTTCCGCGAAGTTTTCCAAGGAGAAGTCACGGCTGATGATCGGATCGACTTTGCCCGCGAGGTAGGCGGAAAAGATTTCCTGCTGCGCCTCGACGACACGCTCGGGCGTCCGGTCCCGGTAATCGGACCATTGCAATCCCGAAACCGCGATGTTCTTCACGAGAAGGTAATTGGCCTTGATGGTCGGAATCTCGCCGCTTGCGAACCCGATGATCACCATGCGGCCGCACCAGGCCATAGCCCGCAGGGCAGCCGCGTTGGCAGCCCCGCCGACGGGATCGATGACCACGTCGACACCGTGCCCATCCGTCAGCTTCGCGATATCCGCGCGCAGGCTGTCGCGGATATCCTCCGCTCCGAGATCGATGACGTGATCCGCCCCAGCCGCTTTCGCGATGGCGGCATTCCCCTCGCCGATGATGCCGGCTATGACGGTGCTGGCGCCGAGCGCCTTGGCGAGCTGCACGCTGGCGACGCCGATTCCGCCCGAAGCGCCGAGCACGAGCACACGCTCGCCGGGCTGCAGATGCGCGCGTTCGCGGAAGGCGAACCAGGCGGTCTGGTAGACCAGGCCGAGCGCCGCCGCCTTATCGAAGGGCAAGCCGTCAGGCATGACGAAGCAGCTCCCGGCACGCACATTCAGCTTTTCGGCATAAGCGCCGTACTCGGTCTGGGCGACGACCCTGTCGCCCACTTTCAACGCATCGACCCCCGGCCCTACCGCCGCGACGACGCCCGACGCACATTTTCCGGGAGAGAATGGAAGCCGCGGCTTGATCTGGTAACGGCCCTCGATCACGAGGATATCCGGATAGTTCGCCTCGGCGGCCATGACGTCGATGACGACCTCGCCTTCAGCCGGGCTTGGATCGGGAACATCGGTGGCCTGGATCGTCTCGAAGGGGGCGAATTGAGAAACCCAAACGGCTTTCATGAAGCGAGATCCTTGTTGTCTTGCCCAAGCGAGGGAGATGCGAGAGTCTGAGAGCGTTCTCCTCGAAAGGCATCGTTGATAGGTACCGGCAGAGCCGTCATCACCTGACCTGCATCGTTGGAGACCATGCGGTCGAACAATCCGCGCGCGCGGAAATGAGGGTCGTCCAGGGCGTCGCGGACATGCGCGACGATGGAGGCGCAGCAATCCTTCGTCGCGAAGCGCGAAGCCCATACCTGCGCCGTCTCGGAAGCGATGATCGCGGCAACCCGTTCTGCGGTCACGCCGGGGTCGCGGCTGTCGTCGCGGTATTCCGACTCCAGGCCAATCAGGTCGCAGAAATTCTCCCAGAATTTCTGCTCGATGGGCGCTGCGGCGACCACCTGTCCGTCCTTCGTGCCGTAGAGCCGGTAGCGCGCCGTGCCGCCCGTGACGAGTTCGGTGCCGTTGCCAGGCCAATCGCCTGTCCCGAGCCCCTGCCCCATCGCCCAATAGAGGAAGGGGAAGAGATTGTCGGACATCGCCACGTCCAGATAGCGACCCTCGCCCGTATAGCGTCTCTCCATCACGGCAAGGACAATGTTCATGACGGCCGGATAGGCGCCGCCTCCGATGTCGGCGATCAAGGCCGGCGGAACGACTGCGTTCGTCGGCGCACCCATCGAGAGGCCGAGCAAGCCTGCATCGCCGATATAGTTCAGGTCGTGCCCTGCCGCGAGGCTTTTGGGTCCGCTCTGTCCGTACCCGGTGATGGAGCAATAGACGAGGCCGGGATTGCGAGCGCGGAGCGTGTCATAGTCGAGCCCCAGGCGCTTCATGACGCCGGGCCTGAACTGCTCCACGAGCACATCCGCCTTCTCCAGCAGCGGATCCAGCTTTTTGCGGTCTGCCGGATCCTTGAGATCCAGTGCGACGCTCTTTTTTCCCCGGTTGAGAAGCGCGAAATTCGCACTGTCGCGGCCCCAGGCGGGCTTGTAGCCGCGCATGTYGTCGCCGCTGCCGGGACGCTCGATCTTCACCACGTCGGCACCGGCCTCCGCCAGCAGCAGCGTGGCCATCGGACCCGGCAGCAGCGTGGAGAAATCGAGGACGAGGAGGTCCTTCAACGGCCTCATTCGCTCGTCCTCCGACGCGCGGCGACGCACGCGCGGCGGGCAGGTGCGTACCCTGCCGCTCCCGTCGTCTCGAAGAGATTGCGGGTCATATCATGATGATAAGCGAGGCCGCCACGCACAACGCGCTCGACAGGGCCGTCGGGATATCCGAGACCGAGCTTACATGTTAGGTCGATATCCTTTTGGCTCGCCCGCCCTTCGTCCAGAAAGCGCAGAGCGGCATTGTATTTAGGCCGCACGAGCCGGTCGATGATGCGCCCTGCCTGATCGGTGCACACGACCACAGTCAGCCCCGCAGCCTCGAACAAAGCTTTCGCCGCCGCGATCGCATCCGCATCTGTCCGCTTCTGCGTGACGAGCTCGACCAGGGGTGACGGTGCATCGGCTCCATTGCGATAACGAGCGAAGCCCAGCGCGTTGGATCCCTCTTCACCGAGGCCTTCGCCCGTATGATCGCCGAGGCATTCGATGCCAAGCTCGACGAGCACGGCGCGCTTTCCGGAATCGGGCTGATAGGGCGATCCGAGATGCAGCACGATGTCCGCGTCCTCGACGGCGACGGCAGCGGTGTGGAACGGATCTTCGGATGGGAAGGATGCCGATGACGAGCCCAAAATTGCGTATTTCATAGTTTACGCTCCAAACATGGAGTTGCCCTGATAGGTGARGAAACCCCTTCCGGACTYCCGGCCGGTCAGCCCGGCCGCTACCATGCGCCGCAGCAGCGGAGGAGCCCCCGCACGCGGATCCAGGGTGATGTCGTAAAAGGCCTCGCACAATCTGATCTGCGTATCCAGGCCGATGAGATCGATCAGCTCAAGCGGCCCCATCTTGTAGTCGAGGCCGACCTTGATCGCCTTATCGACATCGGCGGCGGACGCGACGCCCGCCTCGACCGCGCGGATCGCATCGTTGTTGAAAGGAACAAGCAGCGCGTTGAGGATAAATCCGGGATCGTCGCTGGTCTTGACTGGAATCTGCCCCAGCGTCTCGGTGAATTGCCAGACGGTGTCGAATGTTTCGGAGGATGTCAGGATGCCCGGTGACATCTCGACGAGTTTCATCAGCTGGGCAGGCAGACAGAAGTGCATGCCCGTCACTTTGTGCGGCCGCTTCGAGCCGCCCGCGATCTCGGTGATCGAAAGAGTGGACGTGTTCGAGGCATAGATGGTGTGATCGGGACAGACCTCGTCGAGAGTCTTCATCAACGCGTGCTTGACCGCCAGATCCTCGAACACAGCCTCGATCACGAGATCGCATTCGCCAAGCCCCAGTGGATCGGTTGTGCTGACGAGCGATGCGAGCGCCTGCTCGCGCGCCTCCGGCGTCATCTTGCCCCGTACGACGGACTTGTCGAAGAAGCTGGCGGTCTGAGCGCGTGTCCGCTGCAGCGCCTCCTCGGACCGGTCGAAGGCAATCGTTCGATAGCCTGCGCGCGCGACCACGATCGCGATGCCCGCGCCCATAGTGCCGCCGGCTCCGCAGACGCCGACCGTTTTTATGGTTGTGCTCATCGTGCAGCGAAGCTCCTGCCAATCAGTTGACGATGGACCTGGTTGGTTCCTTCCCAGATCTGGGTGATCTTGGCGTCCCGCATGAGCCGCTCGACCCGGTAATCGGCGCAATAGCCGTAGCCGCCATACATCTGGACCGCCTCGGTTGCGGTCTTCATGGCGATGTCGGAGGCCCGCATCTTGGCGATGGACGCCTCAAGGCCCACATCGGTCAATCCGCTCTCGAAAAGCCGCGCCACATAGTCGAGCCATGATTCCGTCATGACGATCTCGCTTGCCAGATCGGCGAGCATGAACTGGTTACCCTGGAAATCGACGATGCGCTTCCCGGACTGCTTCCGGTCGTTCATGTAGCCGACCATGTCCTTGAAGGCCGCATTCGCGATTCCAAGGGCATGCGCGGCGATGCTGGGACGGGACTTGTTCAGCGACGCGAAGAGGATCCGAAGGCCGTCGCCTGGCTCACCCAGCAGGTTCGCACGGCTGACGCGGCATCCGTTGAACGCAATCGACGCCGTGGACGACGCGCGGTGCCCCATCTTTTCTTCGAGCCGCACGACCTCGAAACCGGGTGTTCCCTTCTCGAAGACGAGAACCGATATCGCCTTCTTGGGATCGGAGATCTCTGACCATTTGCCGAAAAGCAGGATGCGATCGGCAACGTCGCCGTTCGTGATGAAGATCTTGTTTCCTTCCACGATGATGTCGTCACCATCCGGAGTGAACTTGGTCTTCATGCCGGTGGCGTCCGATCCGGCTCCCGGCTCGGTGATGGCGAGCGCGCCAAGTCCTCCTTCGGCAATGACAGGCAGGAGCCTGCGCTTCTGTTCATCGGTGCCGAAGTCGATGAGAGGCTTCATGCCGTGGAAACCGGTGGCGTAGATGATCCCGGTCGACGCACATGCCTCCGAGATGATCTGCACCACCTTCAGATAAAGCCGGTACGACATGGGCGATCCGCCGCACTCTTCGGGAACAAAGATCCCATTGAGCCCGAATTCGTTGATGGCCTCGATGTTGGCAACAGGAAATTCGCTGTGCCTGTCATATTTTTCGGCGTTCGGAGCGATGACCTCGTCGGCAAGCCGACGCACCTGGTCAATCACCAACTGCTCCTCTTCGCTCCAGGAGCGCTGGCGCTCGAGCTGATCGAAAATCTTCATCAGTGATTATGTCCCTGTCCACCGTCGATGTAGATCGTCTCGCCTGTCAGGAAGGCGATGTTTTCCGAGAAGAGGGCTGCGACCAGTTTCGCCACCTCTTCGACCTGTCCCGGTCGACCGACCGGAATTCGCCGCGAGAGCCAGCTTTTGACCTTCTCGCTGGAAAGGTAGTCCCGATTGAGATCGGTCTCGATATAGCCCGGTGCGACATCGAGTACGCGAATACCGAACTTCGCCCACTCGGTGGCAAGGCATCGTGTCATGGCCCCGACAGCGGCTTTGGATGCGCAATATGCGAGATTGTCGACGACACCGAGCCGTTCGAAGAACGAGCCGATATTGAGGATCATTCCACCACCGGCGGCGACCAGATGTGGCTGAACCTCTCGGCTTGCGATCAAAACCGCCGTGGTGTTGAGTCGGATGGTCTGCTCGAAATCGGCAGCAGAGAGGGATAGGGAGGGTTTCGCCTCGTGGGCGCCCGCGTTGTTGACGAGGCCAATGATCGGCCCGCGTTCGCCGATCTTGGCAATCGCATCAGCAAGCGCGCTCTCATCCGTGACATCGCACGCGACGCCATAGCCGGAATGGGTCGCGCCGGAGCGTGAAACGGCAGCGACCTCAAATCCCCGCCGCGTGAGCTCCGCCGCGATCCCGGCGCCAATTCCCTTGCTGGCGCCCGTAACGATGATTTGTCCATTACGCATCGCGAAACACGGGCTTTCTCTTGGCAAGGAAAGCGCTCATGCCCTCGTCCGCATCCCCTGTGCTGTAGGCGAGCGTCGAAAGATCCGCCTCAATCTTCAGACCCTCGGCGACCGGCACGTCGAGAGCGCGCGTCACGGCCTCCCGCGCCATCGAGAGGACAGGCAGGCTGTAGCCCATGAACTCGCGGACGAAGTCCAGACCTGCCGAGACTGGATCGCCTTCGACGAGCCTGTTCGCAAGTCCGATGCGCGTGGCCTCTTCCGCGCCGAGCGTGCGGCCGGTCATGATGATTTCGAGCGCTCTCGCCTCTCCGATGATCCGCGGCAACCGCTGCGTTCCGCCATAGCCAGGGATCAAACCCAGCTTGATCTCGGGCAGTCCCATCTTGGCCTGTGCCGTCACCAGCCGGAACGTCGCCGCGAGCGCGAGCTCCATTCCACCGCCGAAGGCAAACCCGTGAATCACCGCGACCGATGCGATCGGCAGCGCGGCGAGCTTGGAGAAAACGCGCTGGCCGAATTCGGCCCCGCGCTTCTGCGATACGGGGTCGCGCCCCGTGAGCTCTGTGATGTCCGCGCCGGCGCAGAAGGATTTCGGTCCGGCCCCGGCGATGACGAGAGCCCGCGCCTTTGAGGTCGCGATCTCATCGAACGCCGCATCGAGACGGCGCAAGACATCAAACGACAAGGCATTGAGGACATCAGGGCGGTTCAGGACCAGAACCGCGACGTCGTCCCGGTAATCGAGTTCTACAGTCATGTGGCCACCTTCTCACCTTGGCGCGCGCGAAGAAATTCTGGCCGGACCTCGCCCCGCTTGACCATATCCACCAGCTCGCGCTTCAGGATCTTGCCACTCGGCGTCAACGGAAATGAATCGAGCACGACGAAGTATTCCGGCATGTCGTATTTCGACAGCCCCTCTTTGGCGAGATGATCGAGAACCTCCTTCGCCTCCACATCGCCGATGATCGCTAAGCATGCGCGTTCCCCGAGCCGCTCGTCTGCAATCGGAAAGCAAGCCGCCTTTTGAACTCGCGCGTGGCGCACGGAAAGCCCTTCGACATGCGCCGGGTAGATGTTGTGGCCGCCACGGATGATGAGGTCCTTGAGACGTCCCTCGATCCGCACGGACCCGTTGGGCATGACGGCGCCCAAATCTCCAGACATGAACCAGCCTTCGTCATTGAAGCTTGCGTCGGTCGCATCCTGGTTGGCGAAATATCCCAGCATCAGCGCCGCGCCGCGTCCGCCTATCTGCCCGATTTCTCCGTCCGCAAGACGCCGGTTCTGGTTCTCGGCATCGAAGATGGCGACTTCGTAGGCGTGTCCACCCCGTCCGCAGGTCGAGACGATCGTCTCGGTGTCGTCACTGGGATGAGTGTACTGGTGCGACGAGTTCTCCGTCATGCCGTACACGTTCTGCGGCTTGATACCCTGCTTGAGAAAGGCATCGGCGACGGCAGGGGGAATGGGTGCACCCGCCATGTAGAACACGTCGACGGCTCCCAACCTGTCGATGGACCGCAGCTTCTGCTCCTGAAGAATGTCCATTGCGTGGGTCGGAACGCCCATCACATAAGTGGCGCCGCTCTCGATGATCCAGTCGACTCGGCTCATGCCTGCAGGAATGTCGTCCGTGACGAGCAGACAGCCGGCGAGCAGCCATTGCCCGACCGCGACCCATGCGATGTGATGGGACAGCGGCGAAATCGTCATGAGGACCGTATGCGGGCCATGTTTCCAGTCGTTGACGAGATCGCGGGCGTTAGCCAGCAGCGTGTTATCCGAGTGGATGACGCATTTCGGCGCACCGGTCGTTCCCGACGTGAAGGCAAGATAGAGAACCTTGTCAGGATCATGGTTGGGCTGCGCCGTATAGCGCGCGGGCTTGGGAAAGAATTCCGGCATGTAGACCACCTTGAGAGATGGGATGGCGGCCAGCGTCCGTTCGAGCGGCTGCATCGAGCCTCCGCCAAAGCCCGGCTCGGTTAGCAGAGCCTTCGACTTGAGCCTTCCGATGAGAGTCTCGATATCGCTCTCGGAATAGGTCTTATGCAGTGACGGATTGCAGGGAAATCCCTCTCGCGAACAGGCGAGAAAGGTGACGATCACCTCCGCCCGGTTGGACGCCCAGATCGAAACGCAATCGCCGGTCACCAGACCATAGCTGCGCAGATCCGATGCGACGCCGTCGACCCATAGCCTCAACTCCGCATAGGTCAGCGTGACGCGGCCGTCGCGAAGCGCCAGCGCATCCGGGCGTTCCTTGGCGTGCTTCGCGAGAAGCGAATAGAAGGTGTCGTCCTGCCAGAGACCTTTCTCGTAATAGTCCCTTGCCTTCGACGGATGATGGAGAGTCAGGAATTGCCGCATATGATCACCTGCCAAACTTTGACGGGTCGGGCTTTCGCTTCTCGCTGAAGGATGTGGACATCTCGTGGCTCTCGTCCGTTTCGAGATAGGCCCTCAGCAGGAGATCGTGGGTGACGCGCGACATTCCTGCGACGCCGCCATGCCGCGAAAGGAAAGCGCCCTTTATCGCCGCGAGCGCAAACGGCCCGCGCTCCGCGATCGTCAGAGCCATGGCCCGGGTCTCCTCGCGCAGGCTATCATCGGGAACGACCTTGTTGATGAGGCCCATCTCAAGCGCTTCGCGCGCGCTGATCTTGGAATTGCAGTACCAGATTTCCTTGGCCTTCTTCTTCCCTACCAAGTCTTCCAGGTACCATGTGCCGTAGCCGGCATCGAAGGAACCCATCATCGGGCCCACTTGGCGGAAAACCGCGCTCTCCTTGGCGATGGTCAGGTCGCAAACCACCTGAAGAACGTTGCCGCCCCCGACCGCGAACCCGTTGACGCTGGCGATCACCGGCTTCTGAAGCTTGTCGATTGCGTCATACATTTCAAGGGTCGGCAAAGTTCCGGCATAAAGGGTCGACTTGACGGGAAGGTCCTTGCGCCCTCCGATGCAGAAGAATTTCTCCCCCGCTCCGGTGATGACGATCACCCGCGTTCGGTCCTCACGGCGGATCCCGTCGATCAAATCGCGGATCTCATGACACATTGTTTCTGTAAACATGTTGCCATCGTCCGGGCGATTAAGTGTGATCGTCCCGATCGGCCCGTCTTCTTCATAAAGGATTGTTGAATAGGTCACGTACCGCTCCAATTGGCGGGATCGAGACACCGGAGGATTGAAGTGCCTTTGGATTCAAAGTCACGAATCCATAAGCCCTTCTCTGCATTTAGCCCCGCTGTCGGCACCATCCCGTATTGTTGTATGGAGCTAGCTGCAACTGCCATGCCAACAGCGTTGTTTGAGGGTTCTATAGCTGCCGGATTGTGTGTCAGAAAGTCACTTTCCGATACGTGTAGTTGCCAACAACAAAACGATTGTGCGAGTGTCTACATCAACGACAAATAAAGATGCGGGGAAACGTCGATGGAACAGATCGCCCACCCAGTCGAGGGGCTGATCGTGCGCGATGCGTCGGGCCAAATATCTTTTGCGATCGGGCTCGGAGTGGACCCACGCGCCAAAGCCCTGGCATCCGATGCGGACTGGCTGTCCGAGGCGCGGGCTCGGCGGCTCCAGCCGCTTACTATCGACCGGCGCAAATATACGGTCCTCGTGACCAAGATGGAGAAGGGCGAACTCCTAATGTTCTGCCGCGTTCCGGACGCGGTTCTCGAATTCGTGAGCTCGGTCGACTTCGCCTACGATATTATCGACCACTTTCTGACCGACCCCTTCGAAGCGATGACCGTCGTCGACCGGAAGGCGAACCTTGTCTACATCTCGCCGGTGCACGAGAAGTTCTTCGGCCTGTCGCATGGCGAAGCCAATGGGCGCCCGGTGCGCGAGGTGATCGACAATACGCGGCTTCACAAAGTCGTCGCAACGGGCAAGGCCGAAGTCGGAGAGATTCAGGAGATGCGGGGCTTGCAGCGGGTCGTATCCCGTGTGCCGATTAGCCGCGACGGCAATGTGATGGGCGCCGTCGGCCGGGTCATGTTCAAGGGTCCGAAGCAAATCGAGGAGCTCAGCCGTCGCGCGAACGCGTTGGAAAGCGAGGTCGCGTTCTTCCGTCGGGAGGCCATGTCGCTGCGCAGCCGCAGCTATGGCCTGGACGACCTCATTGGGAACAGCTCCGCCATGAAGCGGCTTCGCGATGAGATCGTGAAGAT
>NZ_JBFUHH010000049.1:0-29968 GCF_056402495.1 Microvirga sp. P4_A5
GAAAAATTGAGTCATCGCTCACACATTCCTGGACGCCGCCAGAACCTCAGGCAAGCCAGCGTTTGCGCCGCTTGTAGCTTTTGACATTGCGGAAACTCTTTTGCGAGCCGTCGGAGACTCCGAGGTAGAATTCCTTCACATCCTCGTTCTCGCGCAAACTGTCGGCCGGGCCGTCCATCACGACCCGGCCGGTTTCGAGGATATAGCCGTAGGTCGCGTATTTCAGCGCCATGTTGGTGTTCTGTTCGGCCAGCAGGAAGCTGACACCCTGCGTGGTATTCAGCTTCTGCACGATCTCGAAAATTTCCTCCACGACCTGAGGCGCGAGGCCCATGGAGGGCTCGTCGAGCAGGATCATCTTAGGCCGGCTCATCATGGCTCGTCCGATGGCGCACATCTGCTGTTCGCCGCCCGAAGTGTAGCCGGACATGGAATGTCGTCGCTGACGGAGGCGCGGAAAGTAATCGTAGATGCCCTCGAGATCCGCCTTGATCGCCGCGTTTCCGTCACGGCGCGTAAAGGCGCCGGTCAAGAGGTTTTCCTCGATGGTCAGATGCCCGAAACAATGCCGTCCTTCCAGCACCTGAATGCAGCCGCGGCGCACGACCTGGTTGGGCGACAGCTTGTCGATGCGCTGCCCTTCGAAGACCACCGATCCTTTGGTGACTTCGCCCCGCTCGGCGTGCAAGAGGTTCGAGATGGCTTTCAGCGTGGTGGTCTTGCCCGCGCCGTTGGCGCCCAGGAGCGCCACGATGCCGCCCTGGGGAACGCTCAACGACACGCCTTTGAGCACGAGGATCACGTGGTCGTAGATCACCTCGATGTTATTGACGACGAGAACGGCCTCCGGTGAGGCGGCACTCGCTGGTGTGGGCATCGTCTGGGACATCTCGGCTCCACATGTGTCGAAGGTGAAGGCCGCGCGGCGAAGATTCCGCCGCGCGACCTTTGTCCGGTTACGAAGCCTTGTCGCAGGCCTCGCTGCGCTTGGGCCATCCGGCGTTCTTTTCCGCGTAATCCTTCGCGGCGCTGTCGAGCAGCGGCTGCACCTTGTCGGTCATCGGGGGGATCGGTTCGGAGATCTTCACGAACTTCTTGCCGTCCCATTGCTGCATGAAGGTCGACAAATGGCCGTTGTGGTCGGCGCAGGTGAGTTTGATGGGCTGGGCGAACCCTTCCATGCCCATCTCCTTCAGGCGAGCGGCATCGAGATTCATGCTCTCGAGACCGCGTCGCACATCCTCCCCGGTGACGACCTTTTTGCCCGTCACCTTCTGGGCATTGCGAATGCCCTCGGCGATCAGCATCGAGTTATAGACGCCGCGATTGTAGAGAACCTCGCCCACCTTCTCGGGGTTGGCCTGGCTTAGCTTCTTGTCGACGACGTGTTTCTTGATGTCGGCCAGGGCCGCGTAATTGCCGTCTGCCGAGTGCCAGTTGAGGCTCTTGAAGCCCTTCGCCGGTTCGCCTGTCGCGCGCAGATCGTCGTCGCCGGGCCACCACACGGAATAGAACTTGTCCATCGGATAGCCGGTCCGCGCCGCTTCCTTGACGGCCGCCCCATTCATCGCGCCCCAGCCCCACAGCACCATATAATCGGGCTTGTCGCGGCGGACGTTCAGCCATTGCGAGGATTGGTTCTGCATGTCCTGCGCGGCGATGGGATAGAACTTAACCTCGAAGCCGTAATCCTTCGCAAGCTGCTCGAGCAGCGGAATTGGCTCGCGGCCGTATCCGGCATCGAGGAAGATGTAGCCGATCTTCTTGCCTTTCAGCTTGTCGAGACCACCCTCCTGCTTGCCGATATAGCTGATGACCTGAGACAGGCCGTCCCAATAGGTGGCAGGCGGATTGAACACCCACGGAAACGTTTGTCCGTCGGCCGAGGCCGAAAGCCCGTACGCCATGGACAGAATCGGGATCTTGTCGACGGCCGCGCGTGGAATGAGCGGGAGCGTGATGCCGGTGGACCACGGGTTCATCACGACCGGGTTCTTGGACTTCACAGCCTCGTAGCACTCGATGCCCTTCTTGGTGTCGTAGCCGGTCTCGCATTCTTCGAGAACGAGCTTGACGCCGCCAATGCCACCATCGCGCTCATTGAGCATGGTGAGGTAGTCGCGCATTCCGTCCGCGATGTGGATGCCGGACCCGGCGAAGGCACCGGTGCGATAGGTGAGCAGGGGAACGTAGATCGAATCCTGGGCGAAGGCCGGGGCCGATAGCATCGGCGCGCAGGCGATCGCCCCGAGGGCAAACGACTTCATCTTCGACATGGCAGTCTCCTCCGTAATGTTTCCGGCTTCTCCGCGCCGGTTGTTGTCTTCATCCTCCGCCGCTCAATAAGGGAACGGCCAGACACGAAGCTTCTGTTTTCCGATCTGCCAGAGCCGCGCCAATCCGTGCGGTTCGACGATCAGGAAGAAAATGATGAGGGCGCCGACGATCATGAAGCGCAGATGCTCAACCGTCGCTGCCGTGATGGTGATTCCAAAGGGGCTGAGCATCGCGGGCATGACGATGCCCAGCACGATCGGCAGGATGAAGATGAGCGCGGCACCCATGAAGGAGCCGATGATACTGCCCAGCCCGCCGATGATCACCATGAACAGAATGAAGAACGATTGGTTGATGTTGAAGACGTCATATTCGGCGCCGCCATACCACAGGAAAACCATAAGGGCGCCGGCAACGCCGCAATAGTAAGACGAGACGGCGAAGGCCAAAAGCTTGGTTCTCAGAAGGCGGATTCCAATGAGCTCAGCGGCGATGTCCATGTCGCGAACCGCCATCCAGGCCCGGCCAAGGCGGCCGTGGACGAGGTTCGAGGCCACCCAGGTGAGGCCGATCACCAGGGTCAGGACCACCAGATAGCGCGTCTCAGGGGTTGCCGTGGCGCCCACCACCGGAATGCCGAATAGGGTGCGCAAGGGCGCCTCTATGGCGCCGGACACGTTGTAGTTCACGAGCCACGGGACCCGGATGAAGCACCATTGCAGAAAGAACTGGGCGGCGAGGGTCGCGACCGCGAGGTAAAAACCTTTGATGCGCAGGGAAGGCAAACCGAACAGCACTCCGATCGCGGCCGAGAACAGGCCGGACGCCAGAATGCAGATGATGATGTTCAGGCCGGGAAATGCGGTTGTGAGCTTGTAGCATGCATAGGCGCCGACGCCCATGAATGCGCCGGTGCCGAGGGAGAGCAGGCCGGTATAACCGGTCAGCAGGTTGAGACCGATGGCGGCGAGGGAAAAGACGAGGAACGGGATCATCACCGCCTGAAGCAGGAAGCCGTTGCCGGTCAGCACGAGCGCATAAGCGCAGACGATGATGGCCGCGAGACCGATACGGTCCTCCTTCAGCGGGAAGACCGCCATGTCGGCCGCGTAACTCGTCTTGAACTGGCCGGCCTCGCGGTAAAACATGATCTCTCCGTCAAACCCGTTCGATGATGCGGTCGCCGAACAAGCCTTGCGGCCTGTAGAGCAGGAAGAGCAGCGCGATGATGTAGGCGAGCCACGTCTCGATGCCGCCGCCCACGAGACCGCCCCAATAGAACTCGCCGAGCTTCTCGCTGACGCCGATGATCAGCCCCCCGACGATGGCGCCGGGGATGGACGTGAATCCGCCGAGGATGAGCACCGGCAGCGCCTTCAGGGCAACGATCTGAAGCGCGAACGACACATCCGACCGGGCGCCCCACATGATGCCGGCCACAAGTGCCACGATCCCGGCCGCGAACCACACGATCACCCAGATCTGGCCGAGCGAAATGCCCACCGACAGGGCCGCCTTGTGGCTATCGGCGACCGCCCGCAACGCGCGCCCGATCCGGGTCTTCGAGAAGAACACTCCCAGGATGGCGATCATCAGGGAGGCGATCACCGCGGCGGCGATATCGATATGCTGAAACCGCACAAGGCCGCCCATCAGGTCGAGATCGGTCGATCCCTGCGGCAGGTAGAGCTCCTGAGCGATCATCTGCTTGGGGTTTCCACCGAAGATCAGCTCGCCGAAGCCGATGAGAAAATACGTCAGGCCGAAAGTCGCCATGAAAAGGATGATGTCAGGCTGGTTGACCAGGGGACGCAGCACGACGCGTTCGACGGTGACGGCGAGAATGAACATGACTCCAATGGTCAGAATGAGCGCCAATATGGCGGGGACACCCATTTCGTGCAGCCCGACTAGCGTCAGCGCGGCGAAAACCACCATGATGCCTTGCGCGAAGTTGAAGACGCCCGACGCTTTGAAGATGAGCACGAAACCCAGCGCGATCAGAGCATAGAGCACACCGGCGACGAGGCCTTCCCACAGGGTCTGGATGAGCAGGTCGGGCGCGGAGCCCATCATCACGAAGGGGTCGATCAGGACGTTGTAGAGCATGCCCATCATCGCCCCCTAATGCGCCACGCCGAGATAGGCGGCGACGACTTTCTCATCGCGTTTCACCTCCTGCGGTGTTCCGTCCGCAATCTTGCGGCCATATTCGAGGACGACGACACGATCAGACAGATCCATGACCACTCCCATGTCGTGCTCGATCAGCGCGATGGTGGTGCCAAAATGCTGATTCACGTCGAGGATGAAGCGGCTCATATCCTCCTTTTCCTCGAGGTTCATGCCTGCCATCGGCTCGTCGAGGAGGAGGAGATCGGGTTCCATGGCCAGCGCGCGTCCGAGTTCGACTCGTTTTTGAAGGCCGTAAGGCAGCTTGCCGACGGGCGTGCGCCGGATGTGCTGGATTTCGAGGAAGTCGATAATGTCCTCGACGACGCGGCGGTGTTCGGTCTCCTCCTTCAGAGCCGGGCCGTAGCGGAGCATCTGCCAGAAGAAGCCTTTGTGCATCTTCAGGCTGCGGCCGGTCATGATGTTGTCGAGGGTCGACATGCCCTTGAACAGGGCGACGTTCTGAAAGGTTCGCGCAATGCCACCGCGAGCCGCGGCGGAGGGGCGCATGCGGCGACGCTTCTCCCCCTTGAACGTGATGCTGCCATTGGTCGGGTGATAGAACCCGTTGATGCAGTTCAGCATCGATGTCTTGCCGGCGCCGTTCGGGCCGATGATGGCGCGGATTTCGCCTTTCCGAATATCGAACGAGACATCCGCCAGCGCCTTCACGCCGCCGAAGGCGAGCGAGACGTTGTCGACCGCGAGCAGGATTTCTGCCTGGGGCAGGACCGGGGGATCAATCGGTTTCACGCGGCTTTCTCCAGCGTGGGCGCCGTGATGGGGTAGGTGTCCATGTCGCGGATGTGGACCCGGGCAGAGATTGTCCCTTTGCGCCCGTCTTCGAACGTCATCTCCGTTGAAACATCGATGTCACGCGTGCCGTCGTAAAGCGCTGCGATGAGGGGAGCGTAGCGCTCCGCGATGAAGCCGCGACGAACCTTCTGCGTCCGGGTCAATTCGCCGTCATCCGCGTCGAGTTCCTTGTGGAGGATCAGGAAGCGGCGGATCTGTGCGCCGCCCATTCCGGGCTCGGCGCTAAGCGAACGGTTCACCTCGTCCACGTGTCGCGCGATGAGATCGTAGACCAGCGGATGGCCCGCAAGCTCCTGGTAAGACGCATAGGTGATGTTGTTCCTCTCGGCCCAGTTGCCGACCGCCACCAGATCGATATTGATGAAGCAGGTCACGGCGTCCCGCCGATCGCCGAAAGCCACTGCTTCCTTGATGTCGGCGTAGAATTTTAGCTTGTTCTCGACGTATTTCGGCGGGAATAACGAGCCGTCTGTCAGCCGTCCGACATCCTTGGCGCGATCGATGATCTTGAGATGACCGCCGGGCTCGAAGAAACCCGCATCGCCCGAGCGCACGAAACCGTCGCTGGTCTTGGTCTCGGCGGTCTTTTCATCGTCCTTGTAGTAGCCCAGGAAGACGCCGGGAGACCGATACAGAACCTCGCCATTCTCATCGATCTTGATTTCGATCTGCGGCGCCGGACGCCCAACGGTGTCGGCGCGGATCTCTCCATCGGGATGCATCGTCACGTAGACGGCGGCTTCCGTCTGCCCGTAGAGCTGCTTGAGGTTGACACCGATCGAACGGTAGAAACGGAACAGCTCCGGCCCGATGGCCTCGCCGGCCGTATAGCCGACCTTGATCTTGGTAAAGCCGAAGCGGTTGCGCAGAGGTGCGTAGACCAGCACATTGCCGAGTCCGTAGAGAAAGCGGTCAAGGGTGCCGACGCTCCGGTCGCCGTTCAGGATTCTTTCGCCCACCCGGTTCGCGAGATCCAGAAAATATCGGAACATCCTCCGTTTGATCGCGCTCGCATCTTCCATCCGCACCATTGTAAGCGTGAGAAGGTTCTCGAAGACGCGCGGTGGCGCGAACACGTAGGTGCTCCCGATCTCGCGCCTGTCTTCCACGACGGTTTCGGGGCTCTCCGGGCAATTCACGCAGAAGCCCGCGAGTATTCCTTGCGCATAAGAGAAGATGTGGTCGCCGACCCAGGCGATGGGCAGATAGGCGAGGATTTCGTCCTCATCGCTGAGTTTGTCGAACCGGCACCCGATTTCAGCTGCTTTGACCACGTTGTCATGCGTGAGCATTACGCCTTTCGGACGCCCGGTTGTGCCGGATGTGTAGAGAATGATGGCGAGGTCCGCGCCCTTCCCATTCTGCAATTCGCGGTCGAGCATCGCGCGGGTCTCTTGCTGCGCGCAGAGTTCAAGACCCTGCCCGATCAGACGATCCAGCGCGTGAAGGCGCGTGTGGTCGTAGTCGCGCAATCCCCTGTCCTTGTCATAGAGGATGTGCACGAGAGACGGCACCTGCTCGATGATCGACAGCAACTTGTCGACCTGCTCCTGGTCCTGCACCACCGCGTGAGTCACCTCGGCATGGGCGAGGACGTAGGCGATCTCCTCGGCGACCGAATCCGAATAGACCGGGACCGGAACCGCACCGAGCCATTGGGCGGCCGCCATGGACCAATAAAGGCGGGGACGGTTGGAGCCCAGGATCGCGAGCTTGTCGCCCCGTTTCAGGCCGAGAGCGTGCAAGCCTGCTGCGAAGGCGCGGATGTTCTCGTGGACGTCGTGCCAGGTCCAGCTCTGCCAGATGCCGAAATCTTTGTGCCGGAAGGCGATGCGCGCGGGACGAACTTGCGCGTTCAGCGCAATGAGCTTCGGGAAAGTGTCTTCGCGGGCGGCAACCGCCATCAGGCTTTCCTCCATGGTCGCTCTGTCGCCGAGCGGGGCTCGGGGAGCGGATGGCCCTTAGGGCTCTTGCAAAAAACTTAACCTTCCTCGTTTCTTTCAGTAAAGTGCGAAAAGATCGAAGATTTCATTCGAGGCTTTCGAATGCACCCAAACCTGATCGACCATCTAACAGCTTTTATCGCCGTGGCCGAAACTTCAAGCTTCTCCGAGGCCGCGCGACGCTTGGGCAGGGCGGTCTCAACGATCAGCTACTCGGTCACGCGTCTGGAGGAATCCTGTGGGCTCCAGTTGCTGACGCGAGGCGTGTCGCGGCCGAGCCTGACGCCCAATGGCCGGGCGCTGTTTCGGGAAGCGCAGGCAGCGGTCGAGGGTGCCCGTCGGTTTGCTGCCCATTCCAAGGCGCTCGAACGGGGTGAAGAGAACCGGATCCGGCTGGCCATGGACGTGCTGTTTCCGGTGACACCCCTCGTGACCGCCCTCAACGCTTTCGGCGCCGAGCACCCGCATGTGCAAGTGCAGATATTTGCCAGTTCGCTCAACCGGCTCTGGAACGATCTGAAATCGGGGACGCTGGATCTCTGCCTCGCACCCATCCGCGACGTTCCGCCGGATGTCGAAAGGCAGGCGCTCGTCGCCATCGAGCTTATTCTCGTGGCGGTCCCTCATCACCCGCTCGCCCGGCTGAAGGAGCCCTTCACCCTTGTCGAATTATCGCGGCACCGGCAGCTGTACTATGTCGGCTCCCCGAGCGTCGACACCGAGCGGATGAGCCGCGTGTTCGGCACGGATGTGTGGACCGTGAGCGACCTCCTGATCCTGCGGCAACTCATCCTCTCGGGGGTGGGCTGGAGCTTCGGCACCGAGGCGTTCTTCGCCGAGGACCTCGCCTGTGGCCGCGTCGTGCGGCTCGATTGCAGCGATCTTCGCATCGACGCGCGCTGGACCTTTGGCGCCATGTGGCATATCGACCAGCCGCCGGGACCCCTCGGCCAGAAACTTCTCGAGATGGTCAGGCGCGCGACGGGACCGGCGCCCGACGGAACCGGCGCATTCCCGGCGGGTTGACCGGGCTCAGCATTCCGCCGTCAGCCATGATATGGCCACGGTTGAGGATAAACCCCGCTTCCTTCCTCAATTTCCTATCGGAGCCGTCTCTTGTTTCTCGCCTCCCGTTTTCAGGCCGTATCCGTTTTTCTTGCTCTCACCGTCGCCCCCGTCCATGCCGCGAACCACCGTGTCGAAAAGGCGCTCGACAAGCTGGAACCGGTGACCCGGATCATGGAGGTCTGCGGCATCAAGGCCGGCGAGGAGCTTCGTCGCGATCGCGCCTACAAGTCGGTCAACCGAGTCGTGATGGACGCCATGGAGACCCCCGAAATCGATGACAACCTCGTGACCGGAAACGGCGGGGCTTTCCGGCATAACGGACATTGGTACCAACTCCAGTTCGAATGCACGCTGTCCGAGGATCAGCGCAGCGCTGTCTCCGTCAACTTCGTGGTCGGGAGCGAGATTCCCGAGGAGAACTGGGAAGAATACGGCTTGTGGAAGTAGGCTTCGGGGAATAGGGCGGCCGCCCACCGCTACGGCACTTGGCTTTTTTCTGTTCAGGCGCTGCCTCTGCGGCAGTCCTGATTTCCCTTGTGTTCGGCCGAACTGTACCTCTAGGCTGCACGATAGCCCCTCGTCGGGCTGCCGGGAGAAGTGCCAAACGGTGACGTCCAGATCCATATTCGACGAGATGACCGGGCAGGGCGGAAGTACGCGGGAAGCGTACCGGGTGCTGGAAGACTGGCTGAATGCCGCGCCGCCGCAACTTCTGGAACATCGCCGCGACGAGGCAGAGCTCCTTTTCCGAAAAGTCGGCATCACGTTCGCGGTCTATGGGAATGCCGAAGCGGAGGAGCGCCTGATCCCCTTCGACATCATCCCGCGCATCATGTCGGGACGGGAATGGGCCCACCTGTCGCGCGGCCTTGAACAGAGGGCTCGCGCGCTCAACCTTTTCCTGAAGGACATCTATGGTGCGCGCGAGATCATTCGCGCCGGGATCGTGCCGGCTGAGCTGATCTTCCAGAACCCGCATTACCGCCCCCAGATGAATGGGCTCAACGTCAGCGGCGGCATCTACGTGCAGGTTGCCGGAATCGATGTGGTCAGGGTCGACGACAAGGATTTCTACGTTCTCGAAGACAACCTGCGCACCCCATCCGGGGTGTCCTACATGCTGGAAAACCGCGAGGTCATGCTTCGCCTCTTTCCGGACCTCATGGCGATGCAGCGCATCCGCCCGATCGAGAATTACGTAGACGAGTTGCTCGGTACGCTGAAATCGGTAGCGCCCGAACGGAGCCCCTCCGACCCGGTGGTCGTGCTGTTGACGCCGGGCTCCTATAACAGTGCCTATTACGAGCACAGCTTTCTGGCCGATCGCATGGGCGTCGAGCTGGTCGAAGGGCGCGACCTCGTCGTGCGCGACGAGGTCGTCTATATGCGCACCACCGAAGGGCCGAAACGCGTCGACGTCATCTACAGCCGGCTCGACGACGATTTCCTGGACCCGCTGGTATTCCGCGCCGATTCCGCGCTCGGCGTACCCGGACTCATCGCCGCTTATCGCGCCGGCAATGTCACCATCGCGAACGCGCCCGGCACCGGGGTCGCCGACGACAAGGCGATCTACAGCTACGTTCCCGAGATCGTGCGATTCTACATGGGCGAAGAGCCGATCCTCAAGAACGTTCCTACGTGGCGCTGTCGAGAGCGCGAGGCGATGTCCTATGTCGTGGACAACCTGCAGGAGCTCGTCGTCAAGCAGGTCAATGGATCGGGGGGCTACGGCATGCTGGTGGGGCCGCATTCGACCGCCGAGATGTGCGAGCATTTCCGTCATCTGATACGCGCCAACCCCGAGAACTATGTGGCGCAACCGACCCTCGCCTTGTCGACCTCCCCGGTTTTTACTGAGAGCGGCCTTGCCCCCCGCCACGTTGACCTGCGCCCCTTCGTGCTGACCGGACGCGACGGCGTCAGGATGGTGCCCGGTGGCTTGACCCGCGTCGCGTTGAAGGAGGGATCGCTGGTGGTGAATTCGAGCCAGGGTGGCGGCACCAAGGATACGTGGGTGTTGAGCGAATGAGCGGAAGCCAACAGGGAGACGCGACGTGCTGAGCCGGGATGCGGATAGTCTCTATTGGCTGTCGCGCTACGTCGAGCGCGCCGAGAATCTCGCGCGCGTGCTGGATGTCGCCTACCGCATGGCGTCGATGCCGCTCTCGTACAATGGAATCGACAGCAACGAATGGGAATCTGCGCTTGTAACCGCGGGCGCCGCCGACGAATTTCGAGAGATCTACGACGAGGTGACCCCCGAAAACGTCATCGAGTTTCTGGCGTTCTCGGAGGCTAATCCGTCCAGCATCCAATGCTGCTTCGACACCGCCCGCCACAATGCACGCTCGGTGCGCGGAGCGCTCACGTCGGAAATGTGGGAGGCGATCAATTCCGCTTGGCTCGATCTCAGGCGGTTGAGCGTTCGCAAGATCCGCGTTCAGGATCTGCCCCGCTTTCTCAACCTGGTCAAGGAAACATCGCTTCGCTATGACGGCTCGGCCATGCGTACGATGTTGCGCAACGACGCTTACTGGTTCTCTCGTCTGGGCGTCTATGTCGAGCGGGCCGACAACACGGCGCGCGTGCTCGACGTGAAATATCACGTGCTCCTGCCGCAGGATGCGGAAGTGGGGGGCGGGATCGACTATTATCAATGGGCGGCGATCCTGCGCTCGGTCTCGGCGCTCGTCAGCTATCAGTGGGTCTATCATCAGAACCTGAGGCCCTGGCTGGTGGCGGACCTGCTGATCCTGCGACCCGAGATGCCACGCTCGCTGGCGGCCTGCTACGCCGCGCTGTCGAGCCACCTCGATGATATCGCTCACCGTTACGGCACGAGCGGCGCGTCGCAGAAGCTCGCCCGGTCCGCCCATGCGCGGTTGACGAACCGGACGATCGACGACATCTTTCAGGACGGGCTGCACGAGTTCCTGCAGGACTTCCTCGCAGAGAACAACAGGCTCGGACAATCCATCACCAACCAGTATCTGTGTTGAACGATGCGCATCCGGATCGCCCACGACACCACCTACACCTATAGCGAGCCCGTCAACGCGGCGATGCAGCTCCTGCGGCTCACGCCCCGCGGCCATGACGGACAACGCGTCATCACCTGGGGCATCGAGACCGATTGCCATGCGCGGCTGATCCGGCGGGAGGATTGGTACGGCAACATCATGCACAGCCTCTATGCTGCCGGGCCGCTGGACCATGTCGGGCTGAAAGTGGTGGGTGAGGTGGAGACGACGGACATGGACGGTATCGTCCGCGGTGGGCCGGAACGCTTCCCCGAGATTTTCTACCTGCGAGGCAGCGCCCTGACGGAACTCGACCCGGCGATCCGTGAATTCGCCGAGGCTGCCATCGGCCATATCTCATCCCCCCTGGAGAAGGCCCACACCCTGATGGGGGCCATCCGCGATCGGTTGCGGTTCGACGCCGATGCAACCACATCCACCACGTCGGCCGGCGAAGCTTTTGCGGCCGGACACGGCGTTTGTCAGGATTTCACGCATATTTTCGTTGCGGCCGCGCGCCATGCCGGGATGCCTGCGCGTTACGTGTCGGGCTATCTGCACAAGGTGGAGGAGCCCCACCAGAGTGCCGGGCACGCGTGGGCTGAGATTTTTGTGCCGGACCTGGGCTGGGTCAGCTTTGATGCGACCAATGGTGTTTGCGCGACCGAACATTACGTGCGCCTTGCGACCGGCCTCGATTATCTTGATGCGGCACCCGTACGCGGCAGCTATTACGGCGTCTCGCGCGAAGACCTCCATGTGTCGCTGACGATCGAAGGCGCGGCGCAGTCGCAATCCCAGTGAGCATATTGCCTGATGGGCAGCGCGTGCAAAGAACTCCCGGAGCGGCACCCATGACCTATTGCGTCGGAATTCTCGTGAGCGAAGGTCTCGTGATGATCGCCGACACGCGCACCAATGCGGGCGTCGACAACATCGCGGTCTTCCGCAAGCTGCATGTGTTCGAAACTGCAGGCGAGCGGGTCATCACGGTTGCGACAGCCGGCAATCTTTCGATCAGTCAATCAGTCCTGGCGGTCTTGTCCGAAGGGATCGAGGATCCGCAGACAGGCGAGCGCGAGACCCTCCTGAACGTCCCTAGCATGGTCCGGGCCGCTCGCCTCGTTGGACGAGCGATCCGGCAGGTCTACGCGGCCGACGGGGCCGACATGGAGCGGCGAAACATATCGTTCGACGTGACGCTCCTCCTCGGCGGGCAGATCGGGAACGGCACCATGCGGCTGTACCAGCTCTACTCCGAGGGCAATGCCATCGAGGCGACCGAGGACACGCCGTTCCTGCAGATCGGCGAGCCCAAATATGGCAAGCCAATCCTGGATCGTGCCGTTTCGCACGACATCGACCTCGTCGAGGCGCTAAAGCTTGGGCTCATCTCGATGGATTCGACCCTGAAATCCAATCTGGGTGTCGGATTGCCGATCGACATCGTGGTGGCGAAGCGCGACACCCTGCGTGCCGACATCCGCTATCGCATTGAAGAGGACGAGCCCTATTTCCGAGATCTTCGCGACCGCTGGTCTTCCGCGCTCCGCGCCGCGCATCAGGCCATTCCGCGTCCACCATACGCGGATGAGGGCTTCTGAACGCCGGGTCGCCATTCGTGCGGGGGAGGTCACTCCATGAGCAACGAAAGCCCGCACGGTTTCAATATCTTCTGCCGCTGCGACGAGCCGGATATCCGATGTGCGGTCCCCGAAGAGCGACCTGTACCGACCTTCCTCAAGGGCCCGATCTGGCAGTTCAGCGGCAAGACCGACGCTGTGGCGCTGGGCACCGTCGTCTTGGGTGAGCGCGTGATCGCGGATGCGGTTCGTGCGCAGGGCTATTACATCTTCCAGCGCATCGGCTTTCCCGTTTAGTTGATTGCTCGCTGCGCTCTGGTCGCTTGAGCCTGCGTGTCGATGCTGACCACCACCGACATCCCCGATGCAACCCTTTAGGTCAGGTTCTGGTCCTCGGCGATGGCGATTCGGACAGGCAACCGCTGGGTTACTTTGTGAAATTTGCCGTCGCATTGTCGGCGGGTGAGAATCGCTCGATATGCCCGTGCAATTCCTTATCGGGCAGGACGTCCACGACAAAGGTCGCCGGTTGGCCGACCTTCATGCTGGCAAGGTGGGTTTCCTTGAAACCACCATCCAGAAACGCTTCGGCACGACGGTGAGAAATCGCAACCTCAGCCTGAGGCTTGCCACGAAGCTAAGCGGTGAAATCGCCAGGCGCGCGGTCGGGCGAAAATCGTCCGACCGCCATTAGAATAGAGTGATTAGGCGAGCAGGGCTCGCTTGTCGGTTCGTCCGACGCGGGCGAGGAGATATTCGATCTCCTGCATGGCCCGTGGGGTGATGGCCAGGCTCGGCGCGCGCTGTGCGTCGGAGGCTAGGATCCCACGCCGCTTCATGACGTATTTGCGAACCGCCAATCCGACGCCTTGCTGCTGCTCATAGCGGATCAGCGGCAGATGGGCGTCGTAGAGATCATGGGCAGCGTCGCGCTGACCCGCCTTGGACAGGCGCACCACGTCGGCCAGCATGTCCGGGAAGGCGTAGCCGGTCATGGCGCCGTCGGCCCCCCGTTCCATTTCGAAATCGAGGAAAAGCGCCCCGTTGCCGATCAGGATCGAGAGGGGTCGCATCGTCCCCTCGCTTTGGAAACGCCGAAGGGTCGATATCTTCTCAAGTCCCGGCCAATCCTCGTGCTTGAGCATCACGCAAGACGGATTTTCCTCCACGATGCGGCGAATGACGCCGGGAGTCATGACGACGCTGAGGGTCAGAGGATAATCTTGCAGGACCCATGGAACGTCGGGCCCGATCGCCTCGATCGCCTGTCGGAAGTACCCGACGATCTGGTCGTCGGTGCGCAGATGAGACGGGGGAGCGATCATGRCGCCCGCCGCCCCCTCCGACATCACGTGATGGGTCAGCGCCCGCATGGCGGCGAATCCGGGGGATGAAACTCCAACGACGATCGGCAGGGATCTTGCCCGCCGGATCATCCGAGTCGCGATGCTCAATCCCTCCTGGGCGTCGAGCTTGGGGGCTTCTCCCATAATACCCAGCACGGTGATCCCGGTGCAGCCCGCCTCAGCGTAGAAGTCGGTCATCCGATCGAGCGAGACTTCGTCGATGCGGCCGTCGTCATGAAACGGAGTCGGTGCGATGGCATAGACACCATCGGAGGCGTGGCTGAGCGGCATTCTTTCCTCACGGTTTGATTTCGTGAAGGACATGCCACGTTTGAGGCCGAAGAAAAAGCTTGATCGAGGAAGCGGCTGATTTTCCAGTCCGTCGTCTCAGCTTAGTTCCCGACCGAGTCCTGGACGCATTTCTTCGTGAAGCTTGTCTTTGCGGCTCCGAAAATTTTGCGCTCGCTGGCCTGCATGTCGCAGGCCGTGGTCATGTCCCGCTCGCATTTCGTCATGAAACTGGTCAACGCGGCGCCGGCCAGCTTCTTGCTCGTCGCTTGAACCTTGCAGGGTTCGGCGGCCCACGCGGACCCGGCCATCAAACATAGGATTAAAGCGGCACCAAAGACTTTCATCGTGATCCTCCTGCTCTCGCAAGCAGAAGATAGAGGAGCATTACCCTAGGGCAATCATCTTGTTCGCCAATATTTCGGGAGCTGAGCGAACACAGTCACGCGTGATGCCGCGGCAACCTCGGCTGGTGCCTTCACCATCGGCCAAAAGCCGTGTAGGGGCTGAGACATCATCTGGCTGCCACCGCCATTCTCCTGGAAACCTTCATCTCATGTCTCAGCTTTCGAAGCCTGCCCTGGGGTCGCCCCTCCGTCCGCTGCCCGCCCTTATTTTCAGCTCCCGCTGGCTGCAATTGCCGCTGTATCTCGGTCTCATCGTCGCGCAGGGCGTCTATGTGTTCCTGTTTCTGAAGGAGCTCTGGCACCTCGTGACGCACGCCGTGGATTTTTCCGAACAGCAGATCATGCTGCTGGTCCTAGGACTGATCGACGTGGTCATGATCTCCAACCTTCTGATGATGGTCATTATCGGCGGTTACGAGACGTTCGTGTCGCGATTGCAACTCCACGGCCACCCCGATCAACCGGAATGGCTGGGCCACGTGAATGCCAGCGTGCTGAAAATCAAGCTGGCCATGGCGATTATCGGCATCTCTTCCATTCACCTCCTGCGGACCTTCATCGAAGCGGGCAATATCGGCATCGCGGGGAAGACGAACTTTACCGAGATGGGCATCATCCTGCAGACCGTCATTCATACGGTCTTCATTTTGTCGGCGATCGGCATCGCCTATGTGGACAGGATGTCGACGGCGGTCGACAAGACGCACCACTAGGACCTCAAAAGCTGGCTCGGCGTCGCAAATGGCTCTGGACCCGCCGTAAGACCACTATGGACAGGGTGCAACCAATATGAGACCAGTTACGCGTGAGCAAAACTGGTTCTCAGAGGCGTTTTCGATCCCTATCCAGGCTTTCGGAGCCCGGATCCTCCATTAATGAGGATCTGTGCGGCCTGCACGGGCCCTTTGGATGGGTCGTCGACGGTGCGACGGGGGTTTCGGGCCGGCAAATGACACCCGGACCGAGCGATGCCGCTTGGCTTGCCGGCACCATCAGCGCCAACCTCGCGAGCCTCGCCGGGTCCGATATTCCGTTGCGATCGGTCTTGCCTTTTGTCGACACGGCCGTCAGGCAGGCCTTCGACGACCTAAACACCCGTCAAAACCGCGGCGAGCATTTTGGGCCTTCCGCCTGCCTCGGATTGGTGGCGCTTTCGGTCGAGCAGGACGGGTTGCGTTTACGCGGCGCCTTTCTCGGCGACGTCGCGGCGTTGGTCAAGACGGCCGACGGCATCATGCGATGGACTGATGAGCGCGCGAAGCCGTTCGAGGCGCGTACGCTGGCAGCGCTCGCATCCCACGCGCCCCAATCGGGCGCCCTGCCGGAAGCAGCCCGTCTCCAGATCATCGAAAACCGAGGGAAGCTCAATCGCCCGGATGGCTATTGGGCGGTTCATCCCGAAGGGCCGTGGGCTCGCGAAATCACCTTCGAGAACTCGCTCGCGCCAGGCGCCCCCATCGTTCTCGCGACGGATGGGTTCATGCGCCTGGTGGACGTCTTCGGCGCCTATACGGACGACACCCTTTACGCCGCGTTGGCGAGCGGAGAAGCCAACAGCTTGATGGGCGAATTGCGGGGTTACGAACGCGACCTCATGGCGCGGGGCCGACCGCGTGTTAAAAAGCACGATGACGCAACGGTTCTGGTGCTCGATGTGAGGGAATGACCGCGATTCCGGAAAAGCGAGCTCAACGACTCGCCCCGGTGCAACTGAGGAGACTTCAACAATGAGGGAGCTGACGATGAAACTGACAAGACGGATGATGATGGGCGTCGCCATGGGGGGCTATCTCCTGACAGCCGGCGCGGCGATGGCGAAGACCGAGCTGACGTTCTGGAGCTGGCGCCAGGAAGACAAGGCTTTCTACAACGACGTCATCAAGAAATTTCAGGAGAAAGAGCCTGAGATCTCGGTGAAATTCGAGACCTACGCACCGGAAAACTACCAAACGATCCTCTCCACGGCACTCGCAGCCGGGCGTGGTCCGGACGTCATCCAGGTGCGCGCCTACGGCAATCTCGAAACCGTTGCGACACCCGGTTACCTGCTGGCGCTGGACAAGCAGAACCTGCCCGAACTCGCGAATTTTCCCGAGGCAGCTCTCGCGGCCGAGACTCTGCGCTCGGACGGCAAGGTCTATGCCGTGCCTTTCGCCACGCAAACCATGCTGATCATCTACAATAAAAAGATCTTCGCCGATGCGGGTCTAAAGGCGCCCCAGACCTGGGACGAGCTCATGGCAGCGAGTCAGGCGCTGAAGGCAAAGAACGTCACGCCCTTTGCCAATGGAACAGCAACGGCCTGGCAGAATGAAACGATCGTCGCCGCCCTGCTGTCGTCCATGCTCGGCAAGCAGTTCGAGGAAGACATCGCATCCGGCAAGGCGAATTTCACCGACCCGCGCTATGTGAATGCTCTCTCGAAGCTAAAAGACGTCAGCCAATATTTTGCGCCGAACTTCATCGGTGTCGATTATGCGTCGTCGCAGCAGCTTTTCGCGGCCGGCCGCGCCGCGATGTTTGCYGGCGGCTCGTTCGAGGTTGCGAATTTCAAGACGCAAAATCCAGGCCTTGATCTCGGTGTCTTCGCCTCTCCTGTGGCGAAGGCCGGCGACGAGCGGTTGATCGCGCGCTACTACGATGGCGGCTACGCGGTCAACGCCAAGTCGGAAAAGAAGGACCCGGCATTGAAATTCGTGCGCTTCCTGGCGACTCCCGAATACGGCACCGCCTTCACTAACGCGCTCAAAAATCTTTCGCCCATCAAGGGCATCAAGATCGAAGACGCGTTGACACAGGAAGTCGCCAAGCTGGCCGACAACTCCATGTCTTATCTGATGCTCGTACGCTTCCGCTATCAGGAGCCGAGCGGGTCGGTCCTGCTTCAGTCCAATGTGCAAAAGATGCTTGCCGGGCAGCAGACTCCCGAACAGGCGGCTGCGGAGATCAACAAGGGCATCGCGACCTACTACAAGCCTTTCCAGAAATAAGCGTCACGAGGGCGGCGGGCACGCGCTCGCCGTCCTTTTTCAGGTTGGGATTTCTTAGGCGCAATGCCCACCCCGAAGGTGTTGTTCGCATGATCGCCAGTCCAGCCTTCCACTCGCCGCACCACGCCTTAAGGTTCAGGCCATGCCCGTCTCGCCCCATCAGGCCCGCACGCTGAAGCATCGTTCCTGGGTGGCGTTTCTCGTCCTGCCGCCCATCGTCTTCATGTCGGTGTTTGTCGTCTATCCGATCCTGTCCGCGTTCGCATATGCGTTCTACGAATGGCGCGGCCTGGCACGGGGCGAGTTCATCGGCCTTGCGAATTTCCGCGAGGTACTGTTCGGCGCAACCATGGCGCCGGTGGTCTGGAATGCTTTCTGGCACAACGTCCAGGCACTTATCGCCCTCATGATCATCCAGAACGGCGGCGGTTTTCTGCTGGCTTGGCTGCTCTATAAGGAGCCCTTCGGCTTCCGCTTCCACCGGGTGGCCGTGTTCGTTCCCGTGGTCTTGTCCACCATTATTGTGGGCTTTCTCTGGAAGCTCTTCCTCAATCCCAATTTCGGCCTCGTCAATCAGGCGCTTCTTGCCGTGGGTCTGGACTCGCTGGCGAAGCCATGGCTGGGCGACCCCTCGACCGCGCTCGGGGCGCTGATCCTCGCCAATGCATGGCACTTCATCGGCTTTCCGACGCTGGTCTACCTCGCCGGCATGCAGCGTATTCCCACCGAGATCATCGAGGCTGCTCGTCTCGACGGCACGAACGAGTGGCAGCTCCTCAAAAACATCATCTGGCCCCTCGTGGCGCCCAGCACCACGATCCTGTTCACGCTGCTCTTCATCGGCGCATTCAATTGGTTTGAAATCCCCTATGTGATGGCGGGGCTCGACGGATCGCCGTTCGGCAACACCGATGTGCTAGGCCTCGTGTTTTATCGAACCGCCTTCGGCAACCAGAGTGCCAGCATACAGAATTTCGGTCAGGGCTCCGCACTGGCGACTTTGATCTTCTTCTTCATCGTTATTTCCGCGTCGATGTTGACCTTGTGGCTACGCCGGCGGGAGATCCAGTTTTGAAAACCAAATCCGCCGCCGCACGCCCGATCTCATTCACGTTTCTGGTTCAGATCGTCCTGATCGCGAACTCTTTCATCATGCTCTACCCGGTGGTCGTGATGATCTTTTCGGCCTTCAAGGGCACGGCCGAGATCTTCGAACATCCGTTTGCGCTACCGGATTTCACGCAGATCCAGAACTTCCGTAGGGTGCTCGGCGAGACGTCAATGCCGACCTATTTCATGAACTCGATCATCGTCACGGGCTCGTCCATCGTTCTGATCCTCGTGCTCGGCACCATGGCGGGCTATGCCATCGCTCGATACGAATCGCGCACCAACACTTTCATTCTGCTGTTCTTCCTCGCCGGCCTCATGCTTCCGCTGAAACTCGCAGTGATCCCGCTCTTCATTCTGCTGCGGGACCTCGGTCTGCTGGACAGCCGATGGAGCCTCATCGTCACCTACGCGGCCATCGGGCTGCCGTCGGCCGTCTTCATCATGGCAGGCTTTCTGCGCTCCCTGCCGGCGGAGCTGGAAGATGCCGCCCGCATCGACGGGGCGTCGGAACCCAGGATCATGTGGTCGGTGATGCTGCCGCTTGCGATTCCGCCCATGGCGATCGCAGCGATTCAGAATGCGGTGCCGATCTGGAACGACTTCTTCTTTCCGCTCGTTTTCATCCAGACCGATGCCTACAAGACACTGCCGCAGGGCTTGACTACGTTCATGGGCGAATACACCACCGATTGGGGAATGCTGTTTGCCGGCCTCACGATCGCGGCAGCGCCCATCACACTTCTCTACATCGCGTTGTCACGCCAGTTCATCCAGGGCATGACCGCCGGTGCGGTGAAATAGGAGACGTCTCATGTTGATCCCCCGGGGTTCCCTCATCGTCTCCTGTCAGGCGCGTGCCGACAATCCGCTCCACGGGCCCGTCTTCATGTCGGCGATGGCCCGGGCTGCGAATGCGGGCGGGGCGGCCGGTTTCCGGGCCAACGGACCGGAGGACGTGGCGGCGATCCGGGCGATCAGCACGCACCCGATCATCGGCATCGACAAGGTGTGGGACGATCGCTTCCCTGTCCATATCACCCCGAATTTCGCGGCCGCCTCGCGGATCGCCCATGCCGGCGCCGACATCATCGGCATCGACGCAACCCGGCGTCCCAGGGATGGCGAGGACATCGACCGGCTGATTGCCCGCATTCGGCAAGAGCTGCAGCGCGAGGTTTTTGCAGACGTCTCTACCCTCGACGAGGGGCGGGCGGCCCACGCTGCCGGCGCGACCTATGTCGCCACGACCCTGTCGGGCTACACGGCCGAGACGGCGGATCGCAAGGATCTGGGCCCGGATCTTGGCCTTTTGTCCGCCCTAGTTGCGGCGATCGACGGACCGGTGGTGGCGGAAGGCCGCTTCGACACGCCCGAATTGGTGAGCGAGGCATTCAGGCGCGGTGCCCACGCCGTCGTGGTGGGAACGGCCATCACCAATCCGAGGGACATCACGAAAAAATTCGTGGAGGCGGCCGCGGCTTCGCTGGCGGCGTCCTGACCCCTCGCAATTCTTTGAGATTTCCCATAGGGGATATAACGTAAACGTGAAGGTACGCCCCGCCGTGTCGGGTGTACCCCAATGCAGATAGCCACTCCCGTGAGGTTCTGCCGTGCTGATCCGTCCTTCCGCCGACATAGCGCCCTCCGAGATCACGCCTCGGGAGGTTTATCTTAACCGCAGGCAATGGATCGGCGGTGCTGCCGGTCTGGGGCTCTCCGCCGGTTTGGCAGGCGCTGTTGAGGCCGCCCCTCTCTCCGCGATCAAGGGCCGGTTCTCGACCGACGAGAAAGTCACGAGCCGCGAGGACGCGACGAGCTACAACAATTATTACGAGTTCGGCGTCGACAAGGCGGCGCCGGCCAAATACGCCCACACCCTCAAGACGTCGCCTTGGACCGTCAAGGTCGACGGCCTTGTCGGAAAACCGGCCGAATATAGTCTCGACGAACTCATGAAGGGCTCTGCGCTCGAGGAGCGCATCTACCGCATGCGGTGCGTCGAAGGATGGTCGATGGTCATCCCGTGGATCGGATTCCCGCTCGCCGACCTCATCAAAAAAGTCGAACCGCAGGGAAGCGCCAAATTCGTGGCGTTCGAGACCGTTTCCCGGCCCCAGGAAATGCCGGGCCTCCAATCGGCCTTCCCCGTGCTGGATTGGCCCTACGTCGAAGGGCTTCGTCTTGACGAAGCGATGAACCCGCTCGCCATCCTGGCGGTCGGCCTCTACGGCGAGACGCTCCCGAACCAGAACGGCGCGCCGATCCGGCTGGTCGTCCCTTGGAAATACGGGTTCAAAGGCATCAAATCCATCAGCCGGATCAGCTTCGTCGAAAAGGAGCCACCGACCTCCTGGAACCGGCAGGCGCCGGATGAGTATGGCTTCTACGCGAACGTGAACCCAGCGGTGGACCATCCCCGCTGGACTCAGGCAACCGAGCGGCGAATCGGCGAGGGCAGCCTTTTTGTCAAACGACGGCCGACGCTCATGTTTAACGGCTATGCCGAACAGGTTGCACAACTCTATGCGGGCATGGACCTGAAGAAGTTCTACTGATGCGGATGCAGAGCCAGAAGCAGGCTGCGAAGTTCGCGCTTCCGCAGATTCCAAAGTTGGCCGTCTATATCGTCGGCCTCATCCCGGCGGTCTGGCTGTTCTACGAGGGCGTCAACGATCGGCTCGGCGCCGATCCAATGCGGTATCTCGAGCAGTCACTCGGCTTGTGGGCTTTGCGTTTTCTCATCGCCACGCTCGCGGTCACCCCGCTGCGGCAGATCCTCAACGTGAACCTCCTGCGATATCGCCGGGCCATTGGCCTGCTGGCATTCTATTACGCGGCGCTGCATCTCACGACCTATCTGGTCCTCGACCAGGGTCTCGATTTCGCGGCCATTTTCGCCGACATCGTGAAGCGCCCGTACATCACCATCGGCATGGCGACTTTCGTCATACTCATCCCGCTCGCGGTCACGTCCAACAACGCGTCGATCCGCCGGTTGGGGGGGCAGGCCTGGGCGCGGCTGCACAAACTGGTTTATCTCGCTGCCATCGGAGCGGTGTTGCATTTCCTTCTCGTGGTGAAATCCTGGCCGCCCGAACCCCTCGTCTACGCGGCGATCGTGGCGGTCCTGCTGGGATACCGCGCGCTCCGCTCCCTCGTCAAAAGAACGCAGCCCAGGCGCCGCCCGGCTTGATGGTGCGGCCGAATTGGCTAGGATGCGCCTCCTTTGGACATCGGAGGATCGCATGAAGCGGTCTCTAGGGGTCAGAATTGCCTGTCTTGCGTGGCTCGGCGTTCTCGCCCCCTTAACGGGCGCGCTCTCGCAGGAAAAGCCCGTCATGGTCTTCGCTGCGGCGAGCCTCAAAACCGCCTTGGACGAAGTCAATCGAAGCTTCGCGCGCGAAACCGGGAAGTCCGCGACGATCGTCTACGCCGCAAGCAATGTGCTGGCAAAACAGATCGAAGCGGGAGCGCCGGCCGATGTGTTCGTGTCGGCGGATCTCGACTGGATGGATTACGCGCAGTCGCGCCATCTCATCCGGCCCGATAGCCGCGTGAATTTGCTTGGCAACACACTGGTGTTGATCGCGCCGAAAAATTCCGCCATCACGATAGCGCAGCATACGCGGCTCGACCTGTCGCGGCGCCTCGGCGTCGAGCGGCTTGCCATGGGCAACGTCGAGGCGGTTCCAGCCGGCAAATATGGCAAGGCGGCCTTACAGAATCTGGGCGAATGGGAGAACGTGAAAGGCAAGATTGCCCAGGCCGAGAATGTCCGGACTGCACTCGTGCTCGTGTCGCGCGGGGAGGCGAGGCTCGGCATCGTTTACCGCAGCGACGCCGCGTCCGATGCCGATGTGAAAATCGTGTACGCGTTTCCTGCTGATAGCCACCCGCCGATCGTCTACCCGGCGGCGATCACCACGAGCACTAGAAGCGCCAGTGCGGCATCCTTCCTTGCTTTCCTCTCATCCAAAGCCGCGAGGAACGTGTTCGAGACAGGTGGATTCATCATTTTGAACCAACCGGTTCCGCCATCGTGAGCGTCTGGCTTTCACCCGAAGAATGGACGGCCGTAGGCATCAGCCTGAAGGTGGCTTTCACGGCGATGGCTGCGAGCCTCGTTCCGGGCATTGCGATCGCATTCCTGCTTGAGCGTCGGCGCTTTTGGGGGCGTGGCGCGCTCGATGTGTTGGTTCATCTTCCGCTCGTCCTTCCTCCGGTCGTCGTCGGCTACTTGTTGCTGCTCGGGTTGGGCAAGCGAGCGCCCGTCGGCGCCCTCCTCGCCGACCATTTCGGCATCGTCTTTTCGTTCCGCTGGACGGGCGCGGCGCTGGCCTGCGCCATCATGGGTTTCCCTCTGCTCGTGCGCGCTATCCGGTTGTCGCTGGAAGCGGTGGACAGCAGGCTCGAGATCGCAGCGAGCACGCTCGGGGCAAGTCCCGCCTGGGTCTTTGTCATGGTGACATTGCCGTTGATCATGCCGGGGATCCTCGCGGGCATGGTGCTCTGTTTTGCAAAGGCGATGGGGGAGTTTGGCGCGACGATCACGTTCGTGTCCAACATTCCGGGCGAGACGCAAACGGTCCCTTCCGCGATCTACACCTTCACGCAAATTCCCGGAGGCGAGGGCGGCGCGCTACGGTTGACGCTTGTGTCCATTCTCATTTCTGTCGCTGCGTTGTGGGCATCAGAGTGGATGGCCCGTCGGGTGCGGCGAAGGTTATCGGTGAGATGAGCCTCGACGTGGATGTGCGGCATCGGCAGGGCGAGTTTTCGCTTGAGGCCAAGTTTCGCTCAGATGGACGCCTCACAGCTCTGTTCGGACGTTCCGGAGCCGGCAAGTCGACACTCGTCAATTTCATCGCCGGTCTTATCACTCCGGCGCATGGGCGGATCGTGGTCAATGATCGGGTGTTGTTCGACTCGCAGCGCAAGGTGGCGGTTCCGCGCCACGAGCGGCGTGTCGGCTACGTCTTCCAGGAAGGCCGGCTGTTTCCGCACCTCGATGTTCGACAAAATCTTCTATTCGGCCGCTGGTTCACGCCCAAGCCGCGACGTGTCGCGGGATTCGACGACGTCGTGTCGCTGCTGGGGATCGATTCTCTCCTCGATCGCAGGCCCACCAGCCTGTCGGGCGGTGAGAAGCAACGTGTCGCCATAGGCCGTGCGCTACTGGCCGATCCCGAGATCCTTTTGATGGACGAGCCTCTCGCGTCGCTCGACGACGAGAGAAAGTCGGAAATCTATCCGTATATTGAGCGCCTGCGCGACGAAGCACGCGTGCCGATTGTGTTCGTCACACATTCCGTGCCGGAGATCGCGCGCCTTGCCACGACCATCGTCGTTCTGATGGATGGCCGCGTCAGTGCCGCAGGTCCCGCAGCCGATATCCTGCGCGACGCAAGACTTTTTCCGAATTTCGGCGCCGCAGAGGCCGGCGCCATTCTCGACGCACATGTCGCAAGTCACGACGACCGGTTTCAATTGACGATGCTTCGGGTCAAATCCGGAGTCCTGACGGTTCCGAGGCTGGAGCGAAATGTCGATACGCCGATTCGCATCCGCATTCGCGCGCGGGACGTCATCTTGTCGGTGGTCGACCCAAAGGGCCTCAGCGCGTTGAACGTCCTTGAGGGCCGGATTGTGGCAATCGAGACGGGCGCAGCAAGCGCCGACGTGACCATCGATTGTGCCGGCGACCTCGTGGTGGCGCGGTTGACGCGAAAGTCGGTGCACGAACTGGCCCTTGAACCTGGCGTCGCCGTCCATGCGATCATCAAGGGAATTGCCTTCGAGGGGGACTATTCCCAGGCGCTGCCCCGCCAGTAATCAGATTTGAAGACGCTTTCATAAAGGTTGCGCCCCCGGGCAAGGCGTGTAGCCTCCCGTCATCATCTGCCCATTTGCAAGAGAGACCATTATGAACGACCAGTTCCGGAACCCGGCGACGGCCACCTCCCACGCGACCCGCCTGGATCGTCTGGCGGAAATCGCTGTCCGCGTGGGCCTCGGTCTCAAGCCCGGACAGGAAGTCGTCATCACGGCTCCCATCGAGGCGCTTCCGTTGGTCAGACGGATCACCGAGCACGCCTACAAGGCCGGTTCTTCGCTGGTCACGACCCTGTTTTCCGATGAGCAATCCACACTGCTCAGGTTCCAGCACGCCAAGGACGGCACGTTCGACCAGGCAACCGGCTGGCTGTATGACGGCATGGCGGCGGCCTACAAGAGCGGTGCCGCTCGTCTGGCGATCGTCGGCGACGACCCCTCGCTCCTGGCCAAGCAGGACACGGACAAGGTTTCTCGCGCAAATCGGGCCCGGTCCAAAGCCTACCGGCCGGCCCTCGATCTGATCGTCGGCTTCGACATCAACTGGACGATCGTCTCGGCCGCCACGCCGGCCTGGGCGAAAGCAGTTTTTCCGGAGGTTTCCGAAGAGGTTGCAGTCGCCAAATTGTGGGACGCGATCTTCGCCGCTTCCCGCGCCGACCTTGACGATCCGATTGGCGCATGGGACGCGCACAATGTCGGCCTCCACGCCCGCACGAAGTTGCTGAACGACAAGCGCTACGCAACCTTGCATTTTCGCGGCCCGGGCACCGATCTGCGGGTGGGCCTTGCGGATGATCACGAGTGGAATGGCGGTTCGAGCTGGGCCAAGAACGGAGTGGTGTGCAACGCGAACATCCCCACCGAAGAGGTCTTCACCACGCCGCACAAGGATCGCGTCGATGGCGTCGTTCGAAGCACGAAGCCGCTCTCCTATCAGGGTACGTTGATCCAGGACATCGAGGTCAAGTTCGAGGCGGGACGCATTGTCGAGAGCAGGGCGCGCACGGGCGAAGCGGTCCTTAACAAGGTTCTGGATACCGACGAGGGCTCGCGACGGCTGGGCGAGGTGGCACTGGTGCCCAATTCCTCCCCGATCTCCCAGAGCGGGCTTCTTTTCCTCAACACCCTGTTTGACGAAAACGCCTCAAGCCACATCGCCCTCGGTCAGGCCTACAGCAAGTGCATCAAGGATGGCGGAACGCTGAGCGACAGCGACCTTACCGCGAAGGGATCGAACACCAGCCTCATCCACATTGACTGGATGATCGGATCGGGGCAGGTCGACGTGGACGGCATAACTCCAACCGGCAATGCCGAGCCTCTGATGCGCAAGGGCGAGTGGGTAACAGTATAGCGCCGGCGTCGGCATGACAGGGGTGACGTTTCGAACGTTGTCATGCCCGACGCTCAGAGGTATTGAACAGGTACTTTCCCGGCGTCCCGCTGGGCAAGACCTCATGACTCCAGCGGTGGATCGATGTCGCGAGACACAATAAAGCGCGTGCCGGCAAGCGAGCCGCTTCTCTCCGTCCGCTCTCTCTCGGTGGAGTTCGGTAGCACCGAAGGGGCGTTTCGCGCGGTGAAGAACGTCAGCTTCGACGTCGAAGCGGGGCGCACCCTTGCAGTCGTTGGCGAATCCGGCTCCGGGAAGTCCGTGACCTCRCTCGCCATCATGCGCCTTACAGACTACACGGGCGGCCGAATCAGCAGCGGCGAAGTCCTGTTCAGACCCTCGGGAGGCGAGGCGCTCGACCTCGTTCATGCCCCCGATGCGACGCTCCGGTCTGTTCGCGGCAAAGACATCGCGATGATCTTCCAGGAGCCGATGACCTCCCTCAACCCGGTCTTCACGATCGGGAACCAGATTGCCGAAACGCTGATGCTTCACGAGGGTCTGAGCTCCCGTGACGCTCTTTCGCGCGCCAAGTCGCTGCTCCAGAAAGTTCGCCTCCCGGATGCCGGGACATTGCTCGATCGCTATCCTCACCAGCTTTCGGGCGGCATGCGCCAGCGTGTGATGATCGCGATGGCTCTTGCCTGCAACCCGAAGCTTCTGATCGCCGACGAGCCCACGACCGCGCTCGATGTCACGATTCAGGCGCAGATCCTGAACATTATTCGCGATCTCCAGCAGGAAATGGGAACCGCCGTCATCTTCATCACGCACGATATGGGCGTGGTTGCCGAAATGGCCGACGATGTCGTGGTGATGTGGAAGGGCGAAAAGGTCGAAGAAGCGCCTGTACGCGAGATTTTCGCGGCGCCACAACATCCCTATACCCGCGCGCTCTTGTCCGCCGTTCCCCGTCTCGGCAGCATGCGAGGGGAGCCGCTGCCCAAGCGCACTCCCGTGACGATCATCGAAGATGGCGCGCCGAAGGAAATCGGCGATACGCACGTGCAGGATACGGCGGATTACGCCAAGCCCATTCTCCAGGTCGACCGGCTGACCACCCGCTTCGATGTGGGCAAAACATTCTTCGGACGTGTCACGCACCGGGTGCACGCGGTCGAAGAGGTGAGCTTCGACATCTTCCCTGGCGAGACTCTCGCGCTGGTGGGGGAATCCGGCAGCGGAAAATCGACGATCGGCCGAACCCTGCAGCAGCTCATCGAGCCGACAGGCGGAACGGTTCGCTTCGACGGACGCGATATGGGATCGATGAGCTCCGGTGATCGACGCCGCCTGAAGCAGGAAATCCAGTATATCTTCCAGGATCCGTTCGCCTCGTTAGACCCGCGCCACACCATCGGATTCAGTGTGGCCGAGCCCATCGTGGTCCACAATCTGCTGCAGGATCGCAAGGCGATCGATCGGCGCGTCCACGAGTTGCTCGATCAAGTCGGGCTCTTGCCGCAGCATGCCAAACGCTATCCGCACGAATTTTCGGGCGGTCAGCGGCAGCGCGTCTGCATTGCGCGGGCGCTTGCCAGCAATCCCAAGCTGATCATCGCAGACGAGTCCGTGTCCGCGCTCGACGTGTCGATCCAAGCGCAGATCGTCAATCTGCTGATGGAGCTGCAGCAGCAAAATGACCTGTCCTATTTGTTCATCACTCACGATATGGCGGTGGTCGAAAAAATCAGCCACCGCGTGGCGGTGATGTATCTCGGTCAGATCGTCGAAATCGGCAGCCGTCAGGCGGTCTTCGAAAATCCGCAGCATTCCTATACGCGCAAGTTGCTGGCCGCGGTGCCGGTTGCCGATCCCTCCGTCGAACGCGCCAAGCGGCTTATCGAGGGGGAAATTCCAAGTGCGGTCAGGCCTGTCGGACAGGAGCCCGCAATTCACTCCATGCGCGAAGTCGAACCCGGCCACTGGGTCGCCATCGAAGCCGAACAGCTCCTCGGGGCAGCATAAACACGAACGGGAGATATCCATGAATTTATCACGACACCTCAAGGCACTCGGCTTTGTCGCCGCCGCCGCCGCCGCACCTTTCGCGGCCTCCAGCGCGCAGGCCGCCGGAACCGTCACGATCGCGGTCGCGCTCGATCCAGGCAGCTGGGACCCCATCGACACTTTCATCGTCGATTGGTCCTCTGCCGCCACCAACATCTTCGACGGGCTCACCTCCCGCGGCTCGGACATGAAGCTCAAGCCAGGGCTCGCCACGGCCTGGGAGTTTCTCGACAACAACAGCCGCATTCGGTTCAAGCTGCGCGAAAACGTCAAGTTCCATAACGGTGAGCCATTCAACGCAGCCGCCGTCAAGTTCAGCTTCGATCGACTCCTTGGAGAAGAAGGAAAGAAAGGTCCGCAGCAATCGAACTACAATGCGATCGAGCGCGTGGAAGTGGTCGACGACAACACCGTCGATTTCATCATGAAGCAGCCCGACCCGGTGCTGCTGACGAAGCTCGCGGGTTATGGCGGCATGATCGTTCCGCCGAAATACATCCAGGAAAAGGGTGATGAATATTTCAACACGCATCCGGTCGGGACGGGGCCGTTCAAGTTTGTTTCCTACGAGCCGAAAGTGAGCCTGACGCTGGAAGCGTTTCCCGAACATTGGGGCGGCGCGCCCAAGATCGATAAGCTCGTGGTTCGCATGATCGCCGAGGCAAACACGCAGATCGCCGAATTGCAGGCGGGACGGATCGATCTTGCGACGCTGATTCCCTTCGGCCTCGCCCCGACCGTGGAGAAGAGCGACAACCTGAAACTGATCAGCATCACCGGCCCCACCACGGTCGCGCTGCGGTTGAACACCAAGAACGGCATCACCAAGGATGTGAATGTCCGCAAAGCGATGATCATGGGCATCGACCGCGATGCCATCATCAAGGCGGTGCTGCTCGGTCACGCGAAGCCGATCGCCAGTTTCCAGGCGGATCTTTCGTTCGGCTATGACCCGAGCCTGAAGCCGCTTCCGTTCGACCTCGCCAAGGCCAAGCAGATGCTGAAGGAGGCGGGCGTGCCGGCCGGCGCTCCGGTGAAGATCGACTTCCGTGGCAATGACGCGACCTTCCGCGAAGTTGCTCAGGCGGCGGCGGGCTACTTGCAGGCGCTCGGACTCAAGCCCTCGCTGCATCCTTACGAGACGCCGGTGCTGCTCAACGACATCATCCCGAACGGAAAGACGGGTGAAGCCTGGCACAATGCGTGGGGTGGCTGGACGTTCGATTATGACAATACCGCTTACCTGATGTATCACTCGGGCGAGAAGTGGAACCCCTACGACAACGATCCCAAACTCAACGCCCTGCTCGAAAAGCAGCGCAGCATCTATGATGTGAAAGAGCGGGAGAAGATCCTGCACGAAATCGGACGCTACGTGGCCGACCAGGCACTCGAGATCCCGCTCTACAATCAGAACACCATCTACGGCGTCAACAAGCGCTTGCAGAACTTCGATCCGCCGGCGGATCGGCGCTTCCGCTTCACCGACGTCACCGTGAACTGATACGTTTGCGTCATAACAATAAGAATAAGGATCACGTGAATGGCTGGCTTCATCCTCAAGCGGCTGCTGCAAGCAATTTTCGTGGTCCTCGCCGTCACGCTCATCGTGTCGTTCGCCATCAGATTGTCAGGCGATCCCGCCATCATGCTGACGGGCGCGGGGAGCGTGACCGAGCAGGATCTGCAGAACATCCGCAAGGC
>NZ_JBFUHH010000050.1:0-29710 GCF_056402495.1 Microvirga sp. P4_A5
GCGATATCATGTCCCGCGCCATCTACGGCGCGAGAACCTCGCTGTTGACCGCAGCCGGCGCGGTCGGCATCGCCGCTGCCATCGGTATCCCCATCGGCCTCGTCGCCGGGTTCTTCGGCGGCTGGCGCGACGCAATCCTCATGCGCGCGGTCGACGTGCTGCTCGCCTTGCCGGGGATTCTTTTCGCCATGGCGATGATCGCTGTGATCGGCAGGAGCCAGGCGGCGGCACTGATCGCCGTGGGCGTCACCGGCATTCCGAGCTTCGCCCGAGTCACTCGGGCGCAGGTGCTCTCGTTGCGCAAGCGGGACTTCGTGACCGCGGTCGAAGCGTTTGGGGGAAGCTCGACCTACAATATGTTCCGCACGATTCTGCCCAATTCGTGGAGCCCGATTTTCGTACAGGTGGTAGTCCTCGCCTCGGTGGCGATCCTGCTCGAGGCGGCGCTGGCGTTTCTGGGCGTCGGCATTCCGCCCCCCACGCCAAGCTGGGGCGAGATGTTGCGGACCGGCAAATCGTTTCTGCACGATGCGCCTTACTACGCCGTGCTGCCGGGCATCGTCCTGACCCTGACCATCCTGTCCTTCGACTCCATCGGGCGAGCGCTCACGTGGCTTCTGGAAGGCGGACAAGACCTCGACCTCAAGGTGGAGAGGGCGAAAGCATGATCGGTTATGTCCTGCGCAGAATCATGCAGCTTCTCCCGGTTCTGCTGATTGCTTCTTTGTGCATCTGGGCCATGATATACGCTGTGCCCGGCGGTCCCATCGGGGTGATCGTGGGAGAAAATGCCACGCAGGAGCAGATCGACGCCGCCATCAAACAATTCGGTCTCGACCGCCCTGTTCTGGTGCAATACGGCGCGTGGCTCGTCGATGCCCTGAGGGGCGATCTCGGCGTCTCGATCCACAGCCGCGAGCCGGTGCTGGACCTGATCGCCCAGCGATTGCCGGCGACGCTTCAACTCGCGGTGGCGTCCGCGTTGATTGCTCTTCTGCTGGGAATTCCGGTCGCCTTGGCGAGCGCCCTTTTCCCAAATTCGTGGCTCGATCGCATCTTGAGCGGATGGAGCGCCCTCGCACTCGGCGTGCCGACCTTCTGGCTCGGTATCCTTCTGATCCTGTTCTTCGCAGTCGAATTGCGCTGGCTTCCCTCCGCGTCCGGTTATGTGCCGTTCTGGGAATCCCCCTGGCAGATGTTGAGAAACATCGCGCTGCCGGCGCTGACCCTCGGGGTTTATGTGTCGGGCATCCTCGCGCGCTTCCTCCGCGCATCCCTCGTCAGCGAATTGCAGGCCGATTACGTGCGAACGGCCCGTTCAAAGGGCCTGCGCGAACGGGACATCGTTGGCGGCCATGTCCTGCGCAACGCCCTTCTCCCATTCGTGACCATCGTCGGTCTCATGATGGCGAACTTCATCGGCGGCACGGTCGTGACCGAGTCCGTCTTCACTTATCCGGGGCTCGGGCGGCTGCTGATCACCGCTATTAGCACGCGCGATTATCCGCTGATCCAGGGCTGCATCCTCGTCATCCTGGTCATCTATGTGGCCATCAACATGGTGGTCGATGTGCTCTACGCTTATATCGATCCTCGCATCGAATACGCCTGACAGGGTTTCCGATGACTGCTTTCACTGCGCCGTCTCCACCCGCTGAATTGTTCGACCTCACCGGACAGGTCGCACTCGTCACGGGCGCTTCGCGCGGTCTCGGCTGGGCCATGGCTCAAACGCTCGCGGGCGCCGGCGCGATGGTAATCCTGAACGGGCGCGAGGCCGCCACCCTGTCTGAACGGCGCGATCTTCTGAGGTCAAGCGGTCTGTCGGCCGAGATCGCCCCCTTCGACGTCCGCGAGGCGGACGCCGTGATATCCGCCGTCGAAAGTATTTCAGCGCGGCATGGCCGCCTCGACATCCTGTTGAGCAATGCCGGGTCGATCGTGCGCAAGCCGCTGGCGGAGCAAAGCGAAGCGGATTGGCGCGATGTCATCGATGCGGATCTGACGGCTGGCTGGCGCCTCGCCCGCGAGGTAGCGCCGCTCATGTCGCGAGAACGCTACGGCCGAATGATCTTCATCTCGTCGATCATGGGTTTCATCGCGCGGCCCGGCGTGACCGGCTATGTCGCGGCAAAGACAGGGCTGCATGGGCTGGTGCGGGCGCTAGCGGTCGAACTCGCGCCGAAGCGCATCACCGTCAACGCCTTGGCGCCTGGATACTTCCCCACTGAAGGAAACAGCTCCTTGCGGCAGAGCGACCCCGGATTCGAGCAGCGAATTTCCGCGCGCACTGCAATGGGCCGATGGGGCGATCCGCAGGAACTCGGCGCCGCCGCTCTCTATCTTGCCTCTCGCGCCGCTGGCTACACGACCGGCAGCGTGCTGACGGTGGACGGTGGAATGACGGCCACCATCTGAAGCATCGCCACTCGCGGCGGACAGGAATTCGCAAATGACCGTGGCACACAAGGCGGGCAAAAGCGGTACGATCGCGGCAGACAGGCTGCACGCCATGGTGGTTTCGATCTTCGAATCCGCCGGCTCCGTCACGCGCGAAGCGGATCTCATCGCCACGCATCTGATCGAAGCCAACCTGCGAGGGCACGATTCCCACGGCGTCGGCGTCGTTCCGGGCTATCTACGCAGCATAAGGGCGGGCGAACTCATTCCCAACCAGTCGCTCTCCGTGCTGCTCGACACTGGCGCGATGCTTCTTTGCGATGCGGGGCACGGCGCCGGGCAGGTCATGGCGCATGAGGCCATGGTCCTCGGAATGGCAAGGGCGCGGGAGGTGGGAACCTGCATCGTCAGTCTCCGCGACAGCTATCACATCGGCCGGATCGGCCATTGGGCCGAGCAATGCGCCGCGGGCGGCCTGGTATCGCTCCACTTCGTCAACGTGGTGAGTGAGCCGGCGGTAGCGCCGTTCGGCGGCACGAAGCCGCGTCTAGGAACCAATCCTTTCGCCGCGGGCTTCCCCCGGTCGGATGGTCCGCCGGTCATCGTCGATTTCGCCACCAGCCGCTGGGCAGTCGGCAAGGTTCGCGTCGCGTTCAACAAAGGCGAAAAGGTGCCCCCTGGAACGCTCCTCGACGCCGACGGCAAGCCCACTCTCGATGCTTCCGTTCTGTTCGGCCAACCACCGGGAGCGCTCGTGGGTTTTGGAGAGCACAAGGGTTTCGGCCTCTCCCTCGCCTGTGAATTGCTGGCCGGCGCGCTGCCCGGGGGAAAGACGCAAAAGGGGCCTCGAAGCAGCGCCGGGAGCTTCAACTCGATGTTCTCGGTGATCGTCTCGCCTGAACGGCTCGGAACCGCGGGACCGTTCCGGGAACGGCTGGAGGCAGTGCTGAACTGGGTGCTGTCGGAGAATGACGGCGCGGGAACCAACATCCGCGTGCCCGGCGAACCGGAGCTTGCCACGCGCGACGAGCGCCTGCGCGGGGGCGTCCCGGTGGACCGGGAGACGTTACGTCAGCTCCTGGCCGCCGCGCAGGATGCGGGAGCACCGGTAAATCTGTAAGGCGATACGACAGGTGCGACGCGCTTGAACGGAGTGGGAAGCGACACGGTTTCCTTATCATCGTCCCGCGAAGTGTGGTCGCCATGACATCGCTGTCCCGACCGAGTTCGGGCTGGCCAGGAACGATGGGCGACTGGAGCTCGGGCGGGGGGCGCTGCGGATCAGGTCGAAGGCCCCGTCCCTCGTGATCGCTCGTCGAGAAAGTGGCCGAGATCCGCCACCTTCGGGCGGTAGATCGGTAGATCTCGGCGAGGTTGGGGTGGAAGAGCTGCTGGGGGCTGGCGGGCACTTTCAACTCAGCTTCGAGCTCGACCTTGCGCGCCTCCAGGGCTTTCAGATCGCCCGTGAGCGACCGTGGGCGTCCTCGCTCCCGACAGAGGGTCGGAGGGATGCGTCGGATGCGTTTGCCGGTCCGGACTAGCTCCTGCTCGACCGATCCGGCTTCGATTGATCTCCGCGTGAAACTCCTCCGCGGAGGAGACAGCGCCAAGCACTCACCTTCGTGCAAAAAAGCAGAGAGGCATCGATGGCGGCGCGCACGCTAACGTGGTTCAATGATAAAAAGGGTTATGGCGTGATCCAGACGCCGGCGCCTTTGTGCAAGTGAGTGCGGTTGAGCCATCCGGTCCGCGCGGCCTCGTGGAAGACCAGAAAATTTCTAGTGAGGCCGAGGCAGACCCCCGCTCCGGCAATGAATCGGCGGTTGCGCTCGAGACGGCCTGATCGCTGCGTCCAGCGCCGCCTTGCCTGGCTCGCGAGCGCCGCCGAAAGCTCGCCCCTCGGATCATCCGCGCCAGATTTGGAGGAACACATGACGTCGGTTGCATTGGTTTCCGTCCGAGGCCCCGACCGGGTCGGGCTCGTCGCGACAATCGCCGATTACCTCTTCAATGCGGGTGTGAATCTCGGGGACACGACCTTCGCGGCGCTTGGAACAAGATCCGAATTCGTCGCCCTGTGCGAATTGCCCGACGGCCTCACGCCGGACGCGATCGAAGCAGGCCTCCAACGGCTTGCCGAACTCGATGGCGCCGAGGTCCGGGCGGTGCCTTATTCCTTCGATCCCCATCCTGGTCCTGCCGGCGGCGTGACGCACCGCATCACCATCAGCGGCGGCGACCAGTTGGGTCTCGTAGCCCGGCTTGCCGAGGTCTTCAAACAATATGGGGCCAACATTGTGCGTCTTGAGGCGCGCAAGCTTCCGGAGACAGAGGGTGGCATCTACGCGACTCGTTTTGCCGTGTTCATTCCCACAGAGAAGGCGAGCCTGTGCCTGGCGACTGTCGGCAACACCGCCGGGTCACTGGGTCTAAACTGCAGGGTGGACCAAGATCTCTTATAGCTTTGCCGAAACCAATAACACGGTCAAAGGCAACGGCCTGGTATGCGCTGGCCCCCCGCCTTGGCCATCGGGCGATCACAGGCAAACAGCCAAGGCGCAGTCTCCCGCGAGAGGCCGGGATGTGCGATGATGGCATGTTCCTGATGGCATGATGTCGAACGCGAGGAGCCACGTGACCCGGATCGCCTGGACTCGCTGGATGCCCGGCCTCGCCACGCTGCGGGCCTATCAGCTAGGCTGGCTGCCTCACGATATCTTCGCGGGTCTGGTGTTGACGACCATGCTGGTGCCGGTCGGCATCGCCTATGCGGTCGCATCAGGAGTGCCCGGAATCTACGGTCTCTACGCGACGATCGTGCCGCTGCTCGCATACGCGCTGTTCGGTCCCAGCCGCATTCTGGTTCTCGGGCCCGACTCGTCACTCGCCGCGATCATATTGGGTGTCGTTCTTCCCCTGTCGGGTGGGGACCCAAATCGGGCTGTCGCGCTCGCCAGCATGATGGCGGTGGTATCGGGAGCCGTGTGCATCCTGTTCGGGGTTGCACGCCTCGGCTTTGTCACTGAATTGCTGTCGAAGCCTATCCGCTACGGCTATATGAACGGCATAGCGCTGACGGTCCTGATCAGCCAGCTTCCCAAACTCTTCGGGTTCTCAATCGAGAGCGACGGGCCCCTCACGAACCTGTTGGCCATCGGAGAGGCCGTCGTTGCCGGCAAGACGAACTGGGCCTCATTCGCGATCGGCGCGGCAACCCTCGCTGCGATCCTGCTCCTCAAGAGGACGCCGCGCATACCGGGCATCCTTCTCGCGGTGGTTGCCGCGACTCTCATCGTCAGCATGCTGGACCTGTCCGGCCGTGCTGGGGTTGCGGTTCTGGGGCCGCTCCCCCAAGGCCTGCCCGCCTTCTCGATCCCCTGGATCACTTACGAGGACATCGTCCCCATTTTGATCGGCGGTGGCGCCGTCGCGGTTGTATCCTTCGCCGATACGAGCGTGCTTTCACGCGTCTACGCGGTGAAGACCGGCACCGCCACCAATCCGAACCAGGAAATGATCGGGCTCGGCGCCGCCAATCTGGCAGCAGGTTTCTTTCAAGGTTTCCCCGTCAGCAGCAGTTCCTCGCGCACTCCCGTGGCCGAGGCGTCCGGTGCCCGGACGCAATTGACCGGCGTCGTCGGCGCGGTGGCTGTGGCTGTCCTGCTGATAGCAGCGCCCAACCTTCTCCAGCACCTTCCATCACCCGCCCTTGCCGCAATTGTCATTGCCTCCGCAATCGGCCTCATCGAGATCGACGGCCTCGTGCGCATCTATCGCATGCAGCCTTGGGAATTCTGGCTGTCGATCGTGTGCTTTGCCGGTGTGGCCGTTCTCGGCGTCATCCCGGGCATCGGCCTTGCGATCGGGATCGCCGTGGTTGAATTCCTGTGGGACGGATGGCGGCCGTATTCCGCCGTGTTGGGCCGACCAAAAGGGGTCGAGGGCTACCATGACATCACACGCTATCCCGGCGCCGACCGGGTACCCGGTCTGGTCCTGTTCCGCTGGGATGCGCCCTTGTTCTTCGCCAATGCCGAGTTGTTCAAGGACCGGGTTCTGGAGGCGGTGGCACAGTCGCCGACGCCGGTTCGCTGGGTCGTCGTCGCGGCTGAACCGGTCACCAGCGTCGACGTCACGGCCGCCGATAGCCTCGTTGAACTCAACGATGCCTTGCACAAAGCCGGGATCGAGCTGCGGTTTGCGGAACTCAAGGACCCCGTCAAGGACAAGCTGAAGCGGTTCGGCCTGTTCTCGGAACTGGGTGAGGATTCCTTCTTTCCGACAATCGGTGCTGCCGTGAGCAGTTATCTGGAGACACATTCGGTGGAGTGGCTCGATTCAGAAGGGGTTTCTTCATGAACCGGCTCCTTGTGTTCATCCCCTATTTCTTCCTGCCGGATGCGGTGCCCTAATGAGGGCAATCCAGGAGCGGTTCTCGCCGGCTTGGTCTTTGCTTTGCCCCCGCACACCCTTGGTCAAGATCCAATACACCGCTCCGATCAGGTGCAGCCGACAGCGCTGGGCTGGCATGGATGCCTCCATGTTGCCCGACAGTGACTGTGGCAAACTGAATCGAACCGGAGCATGATAGTGCGTTTCGTCTCGGTCCACGCTAGAGGGAGGAGCCCATGACTGCGTACCGACAAGCCTTTGGCCGCTTCATGGCGGCTTTCATGATCGCGCTCCTGCCTGCCATGGCGACACCAGCTGCGGCAGCAAGCGGAACCGTTCATATTGAGATCGCAAAAGCCGGCTTCATCGTCGGCATCGGTGGCGGTCGCGGGACGTTGGTCTTTCAGGGGAAACGCTATCCGCTCCGGGTCGGGGGCTTGAGTTTCGGGGCGACTATCGGAGCATCGAAGGCGGAGTTGTCCGGACGCGCTCATAACCTGCGCCGCGCCACCGACATTGCCGGGACTTATACGGCTCTCGGCGCAGGAGTTGCCGCAGGTGGCGGCGCATCGAGTGTTCGACTCCAAAATTCCAAAGGAGTCGTGCTGGAGCTGAGTGGTCGGAACATCGGATTGGAGCTGAACACCAGCGTGGGCGGGGTAGAAATCAGCCTGCGCTGACAAATCGCTCCGCGACTGATCGCTTTCACACTAGCTGCGTTGCCACTCAGGCGTGCCGCTGCGTTCTCCCGTGTCGATCATCTAATATGAAGCCCAGTATCGCTCATCTTGGACGCGCTGCAGCATACAGTAGATTGAGGCTGACGGTGCGAGCCAGCAGTGACCGGATTCTGGAGGAAGCGAGGCAATGAAGTCACTAGGCTTCGCGCCCCGATGTCTCCAATTGCCAAGCGCTTGTCTAAAACTGTCAAGCAGACCGGTTCGGTCCCCGGATTGTTGGCATTGAGCAGGAATTAAGCTTCGGCTCAGCAGACTGCTCATGGGCCAGTGCGGCCGTACGGGAGACGCGCATGCCCCAAACCTGCCGAGGCCGGCTCAAAGTTGGAAAGTTCATTGGGCTTGCATGCATCTTCGGCATGCTTCCCGCTCCATGGACGCCGATGAAAGCAAGTCCTCTGATGTCGATCGGCTCAAAAACGGACCTGTCGTCCACATCTCAGAAATTCGCGCGCGAAGGAGTGGTGCATGCCAGGGCAGCGGTTCGGGGCCCTCGTGGCGGAGCGGTGTCACGTGGACCACGGGGAACGGCGGTTCGTGGGCCTCAAGGTGGGGTCGCCGCGCGCGGAGCTTACGGAGGAGCCGCAGCGCGTGGCCCGGCGGGCAATGTCGCGGTTCGCCCGGGCTACCGCCCACCCGGCTATTGGTGGCGTCCTGGCGCCGCGGTGGCCGCAGGTGCGGCGCTTGGCTTCGTGACGGCAGCGGCCGCCACGCCATATGTCACCTCGGCGCCGCCCGCTGCCGGCTACTGCTGGTTCTACACCAATCCCCAACGAACTCAGGGATTTTGGGACGTCTGTCCCTGACGAGAAAATCATCGCCTATGAAGCAGCGTTCCGCCGCCGTCGGCGCGGCCTTGGCCGGGTTCGTTGTCAACCTGCGCGTCCGCAAGTGCATCGTCAGTACCGCGACGGCACAATGTCGCCCGCGGGCATCCCGTCTTCGGCTCCCTTCGGCCTGGGGCCCGCCTTGGGCACACGCGGAAGTTCGACCTTGACCTTGCTGTAGGGAATGGTTCCGAGCATATGCGCGATGAGATTGAGGCGCGCGCGGCGTTTGTCGTCAGACGGCACTAGATACCAGGGGCATGTGGGGGTGTCGGTGCCACGCAGCATATCTTGATAGGCGAGTGTATAGTCCCACCAGCGGCGCACAGATTCCGTGTCCATCGGGCTGAGCTTCCAATGTTTGACGGGATCGTCGATCCGGTCGCCGAACCGCCGACGCTGCTCCTCCTGGCTGACATCGAGAAAGTACTTGAGGAGGATAATTCCGTTGTCGACGATCTCTTTTTCGAAAGCGGGCACGAGACGCATGAACCGTACGTATTCGTCCTTGGTGCAGAAGCCCATCACCCGCTCGACACCGGCCCGATTGTACCAAGAGCGGTCAAACAGCACGATTTCGCCAGCGGCGGGGAAATGCGCCATGTACCGTTGGACATAGAGCTGGCTCTTCTCGCGCTCGGTGGGGGCGGGCAGGGCGACGTGCCGGAAAACCCTTGGGCTCACACGCTGGGTGATCCGGCTGATCACTCCCCCCTTGCCGGCGGTGTCGCGCCCTTCGAACACAACGATGATCCTCGCACCGGTCGCTTTGGCCCAAGTTTGCAGGCGAACAAGTTCAACCTGAAGCTTTCTCAGTTCGCTCTCGAACTCCTTTCGTTTCATCGGGATGGAACGATCCTTCGGGTTGCCCCTCGATGTCCCTTTCACCTTTTTTGTGTCTTGCCTGCTCATGGCCGGCTCCTCCCACCGTTGTTCTGCACGACCCGGATCGCGGAGGCGTGAGGGATCGCCAGGACCGAACGCTTGCGTTGGGCCTTTTCTCAAGCGATCATCACTGCACGGATATTTACGGCCGGCTTGACGCTTCAGGACAGGTCCATGACCGAATGGGACAGGCGGGGGGCAGGCGTGAGCGAATTTCGTGAAATGGCCTAAATCCTGGGTCACTTAATTGCCGATGATCCAACCTGACGTTGTTCTGGATCAAGGCTCTTCGGGTTCGGCGACCGGCAATCGGCAGTGGAGTTGGGTTCACAAATTCTTACAATTCGCGGAAGGCCATGACGATGACAAACGACATTGTGCCTGCATCCCCGACTACGAGCCTCAGTCGAGGGAAGCCGATATCGATCCCCCCGAATGTCTCTTCTGGACCCTACTGGCTCCTTCCTCCCGGCTACATCCACCTCGGCGTTGCTAAAGAGATCGCGCCCACATTGCGCGATTTTGGCATCGACCCAGAACCGGTCATCCGCGAGGCGGGGCTTGACCCGCGCTTATTCGACGACGGCACGAACGTAATCCCGCATGCGGCTTTGGGCCGCTTACTTCTCCTGAGCGTTGCCCGCGCGAGCTGCGCGCATTTCGGGCTGCTGGTCGGCCGGCGGGCCACGATCCAATCCCTCGGCATGGTCGGGCGCCTGATGCAGCATTCGGACACGGTAGGCGATGCCCTGCGCGCCCTTGTGGCGAATCTCAGCATCCAGAACCGCGGGGGCGTCCCGTCACTGACCGTCAGCGGCGATGTGGCCCTGTTCACCTTCTCGGTCTACCAGCCCGAGGCCGAAAGCGCGGACCAGATCTCGGATGGCTCGCTGGCAGTTACTGTCAATGCCCTGCGCGCCCTGTGCGGATGCGACTGGAACCCAGTCGAGGTCCTACTCCCGAGGGCGCCGCCGCTAGAGCAGGAGCCTTATCGCCGCCATTTCCGGGCACCCGTGAGGTTCAACCAGGAAAGCGCTACCATCGTCTTCGCAACCCGAGACTTGGATATCCGGATTCCCGGCGCCGATCCCATGGTGCGTGATCTGCTGGAGCAGCGTATGCAGCAATTGAAAGGATCACAGGGCTCGCAATTCTCGGATGACATCCGGCGCCTGCTGCGCTTACGGCTGACAAACACACGCTGTTCGGCGGAGGAGATTGCTGATCTTCTCGCGATGCACCGCCGGACCTTGAGCCGTCGCCTGAAGGGAAGTGGTATGGGTTACAGGGCGATTACGAATGAGGTCCGGTTCGAGATCGCTCGTCAATTGCTGGAGGGCACGCAAGTGTCGCTCGCTCAGATCGCGGCAGTCCTCGGCTATTCCGAAGCCAGCGCCTTCACACGCGCATTTCGGCGGTGGTCGGGCAAGACACCGAAATCCTGGCGCGGCGAGGGGCATCATGCGGCGTCGCTCCGGCCTTGACTGTCACCAGACAGCCCCGGTTGGTGGCTCGCGATGCCCGCAGCCCCGCTGGAACCGAGACGATTAACGACGCGTCGTCGAGGGCGTCGCGTTCGGCAGCCTCGAGGTCGATTGGCACAGTCATCGGGTTCGTTTCCGATATCGCAGTCCTAAACTGTCAATACCGTGACCCAACAGGTCAAGCAGCAGAGTTGGAAGGGACCATACTCGCCACAAGCGCACCCGGGCGGCCGTGGCAAGAACCTAAGCCTTTTTCCCGCACGCTCCATGGCAAACCCCACGTCGGGGCGGTCATCGTGACCGCTCATCAACCGCTAAGCTAAAAATGAGTGTGGAGGCAATCATGACGGCGGTTCCAGCCCAAGGTGTGAACCGGCAGGATCAACGGCGGCACGATAAGTACGACCGGCTCGTGGCGACCGCGCAGTCCCTCCCGAAGTTGAAGGTCGCCGTGGCGCATCCTTGCGATGCTGCGTCTCTAGAAGCCGTGTTCGACGCGGTTGAACTCGGCCTGATGGAGCCGATTCTCGTCGGCCCGAAGGCTAAGATCACGGCCGCCGCAGAGGTGCTCCGTAAAGACCTTTCCACAATGCGCCTTGTCGAGGCTCCACACAGCCACGCATCGGCGGAGGCCGCTGTCGATTTGGTACGGTCCGGCCAAGCCGAGGCCCTCATGAAAGGCAGTCTGCATACCGACGAACTCATGGGCGCGATCGTCCGCCGCGAGGGCGGCCTGCGCACAGCGCGGCGGATCAGCCACTGCTTCGTCATGGACGTTCCAGGTCACGAGACCGCACTCATCATTACCGACGCCGCAGTCAACATCGCTCCCACGCTTGAGGACAAGGTCCACATCGTCCAGAACGCCATCGACCTCGCCCGTGCGTTGAGAGTTGATCCGGTGCGGGTGGCGATCCTTTCGGCGATGGAAACCGTCAACCCGAAGCTGCCCTCGACCATTGAGGCAGCGGCTTTGTGCAAGATGGCCGACCGGGGGCAGATTACGGGCGGCATCCTCGACGGACCGCTTGCTCTCGACAATGCTATCGATCTCGGCGCCGCGAAAATCAAGAAAATCCAGTCGCCGGTAGCCGGGCAAGCGAATGTTCTTGTGGTCCCGGATTTGGAGGCCGGCAACATGCTCGCCAAGAGTCTGACCTTCCTCGCAGGCGCGGATGCCGCCGGTATCGTGCTCGGCGCTCGCGTGCCGGTCATCCTCACGAGCCGGGCCGATTCGAAGATCACCCGGCTGGCCTCCTGCGCGGTGGCCTCGCTGGTCGCCGACGCCCAGCGGGCCCGGCTCGCCGTCCCCGAGGTTTGACCCATGACGCCCGTTTCCATCGTCCTCAACGCGGGTTCGTCGAGCCTCAAGTTCCAAGTTTTCGAGACGCATGATGGCCGCGAACCGAGTGTCGACTTCAAGGGACTATTCGAAGAGCTAGGAGGCTCAGCGCATTTTGTCGTCAAGGGTACGGACGGGACAATCATCGACGAGACGACGTGGAGTTCCGGCGATCGGTTCGGGCACGAGGAGGCGCTGATGCATCTCATCTCGTGGCTGCGTGAGCATCAGGAGGACCGCAGGCTCGTGGCGATCGGGCACCGAGTCGTCCATGGCGGCTCGTTTTTCGCAGGTCCGGCGCTCGTCGACGACTCCGTCGTTCAGTCCCTTGAAGAACTTGTGCCCCTTGCGCCACTGCATCAGCCCCATAACCTTGAGCCGATCCGGATCGTGCTGCGGCGCATGCCAGGGATGCCTCAGGTCGCCTGCTTCGACACGGCCTTCCATCAGAGCCAATCCGAGATCGCGAGCATGTTCGCCCTGCCGCAAGAGATGCGGGATCGTGGCGTGCGGCGCTACGGCTTCCATGGGTTGTCCTACGACTACATATCGTCCGTCCTGAGCGAGTACGATCCGAGTCTCGCCGAAGGAAAGGTAATCGTGGCCCATCTCGGCAACGGCGCAAGTCTGTGTGCTCTCGAGAAAGGGATAAGTGTCGCGACAACTATGGGATTTTCCGCCCTCGACGGCCTTCCAATGGGAACGCGCTGCGGCGCCGTCGATGCCGGTGTGGTTTTTTACATGATCCGGGAGATGAAGCTGAAGCCCGAGGACGCTGAACGCGTGCTCTATACCAAGTCCGGTCTGCTTGGGGTTTCGGGCATTTCGAACGACATGCGGGTTCTCCGGTCGAAGGCGGCGACGGAAGCGGGAGCAAGACGTGCCATCGATCTGTTCGTCTATCGCATTACCCGCGAAATCGGATCGCTTGTCGCGGCGCTCGGCGGCCTCGACGGTCTCGTCTTCACTGCCGGCATCGGCGAGAACGATGTAGCGACGCGCGCCGAAATAATTGCCGGCCTCGCATGGGCCGGGCTGAGCCTTGATGAGTCGGCCAACCGCGATGGTGGCCCGCGGATATCCGCCGGATCAGGACCAACGGCTTGGGTCATTCCAACCAATGAGGAACTGGTTATCGCCAGACAGACGCAGAGCGTGAGCGGCACTGCAAAAACCCGACTTGCATCCTGAATAGGGGAGATTGATGTCATGGAAACGCTGAAGACCAAGTCCGATGACTCCAAAACGCACCACGAACTCGGGGATGAGATGTTCATGTCCGCCGCGGAGCTGCGGGATTACATGGTCGAGATGCAGATGGCGAAAGCCGGCAAGTCCGTCGACAGCATGGATCGGGCCGAACAAGCCCGCAAGGATCTTGTCAAGCGAATGTCCGAGCCGCTCGAACTAACTCCCGAACGACTGAACGAGATCCTGCAGCCACTCAAGGCCAAGTTAAAGTCGGCGGCGGAGCGCGGCCAGACCGAACTCATGGTGATGCGGTTTCCAAACGCCGTTTGCACGGACAAGGGACGCGCCATCAATAACGCGGATCCGTCCTGGCCCGACAGCCTCACCGGACGGCCGCGGCAGGCTTACGAGTTGTGGCGCGACCAACTCAGGGATGCCGGTTTCGCGTTGAGCGCGATGATCATCGATTGGCCGGGCGGGTTGCCGGGCGATGTCGGCTTTTTTCTCAAATGGGGCGAGACCAAGCGCTAACTCAAATCACCATTGGATAGCCTGTCATGCAACGGACCAGATCCAAGACCAGGGCCGAAGAAAAGGATTCCAAGACGCGATCCGCCGAACTCGCGGACGTGCAGACAAAGATCGCTCAAGTCTATCAAGAACGGTGCTCAGGCGCATTTCAGCGTTATCTCGATGCCGTTAAAGCCGCGAGCAAGCCACCGACGCCCGTCCGTGTGACGTCGCCTCTAGACCTTTGGCGTGACACGAGCAGCTACTGGCTCGACTTCACGCAGCGTTCTGTCCTGTTCTGGGACACCCTGCGCCAGCGCGGCAATAACTGGATCGAGCACGAGAAGGCCGGGAAGCCGCCGCTGCTCGATTTCGACTGGGAGATGATTGGGGACGCCCGCACATACGAGCGCCCTGCGAACTACGCCCTCGTACGCATCATCCCGCCGCATGGCACAAGCACCGACCCAGAACGTCGGCCTTTTGTCATCATCGATCCCAGGGCGGGACATGGCCCAGGCATCGGTGGATTCAAGCAGGATTCGCAGGTTGGAGTGGCTCTCAAGGCAGGGCATCCAGTCTATTTCGTGATCTTCTTCCCGGAGCCGGTGCCCGGGCAAACCCTCGCGGATGTCTCACGCGCCGAGGCCGAGTTTCTCCGCGTCGTCGGCGAGCGCCACCCGAAGACGCGCAAGCCTGTCGTGATCGGCAATTGCCAGGGGGGCTGGGCTTCCATGCTGCTCGGGGCGCTCGAACCGGATTTGGTCGGTCCGATCGTGATCAATGGGGCACCGATGTCCTACTGGGCCGGCAATGACGGCGAGAATCCGATGCGCTATGCTGGCGGGATTCTCGGCGGCACTTGGCCCGCGCTCTTGGCGAGCGATCTCGGCGCCGGCACGTTCGACGGGGCCCATCTGGTCGAGAACTTCGAATACCTCAATCCCGCGAATACGTACTTCGACAAGTACTACAACCTGTTCGCCAAGGTTGACACGGAGCCCGAACGTTTCCTTGAGTTCGAACGCTGGTGGGGCGGCTTCTTCCTGATGGACCGGCAGGAAATCGGGTGGATCGTCGAGAATCTTTTCGTCGGAAACAATCTCGCGGAAGGTGAGGCTGAATGGTCAGAGGGGCGCGCCTTCGACCTGCGCGCGATCAAATCGCCGATTATCGTTTTCGCGTCGCTGGGCGACAACATCACGCCGCCCCAGCAGGCGTTCAACTGGGTGGCCGACCTTTATCCGACCACCGAGGCCCTCAAGGCAAACGGACAGGTCATTGTTGGTCTGATGCACGAAAGCGTCGGTCATCTCGGCATCTTTGTCTCAGGCGCTGTCGCCAAGCGCGAGCATTCGCAGATTGTGGACCTGATCGAATACATCGAGCATCTGCCCCCGGGTCTGTACGGCATGCAGGTCGAGGAGCAGAAAACGAACGGGAGCGTGCTCTATGACGTGATGCTCACTGAGCGGCGGGTCGAGGACCTTCAGGTGCTGCAAAAGTATGGGCGGAAGGACGAGGTGCCCTTCAGGACMGTCGAGAAGACTTCGGAAGCCCTCGTCTCCGCCTACGAAACGTTCGTGCATCCTGCCGTTTCAGCGATGGTGACGCCCACGGGAGCGGCTGTCAGGCGGGCTCTGCATCCGCAGCGGGCGCAACGCTGGGCCATATCGGATCTCAACCCCTTGTTATGGCCCCTCAAAGGCATGGCGGATTTCGTCCGGGCCAACCGCGCACCCGGCGACAACGCCGGTCGAACGGCCGCGATCGAGCAATGGACGGCTGCTATGACTTCCGCCTCTTGGGACCTTTACCGCGACCTGCGAGACGCGGCGGTGGAAAATACTTTCTTTCGCACTTATGCTCCGGCCAGCATTGGCATGGCGCCAGATGAACAGATGGTGGCCGCGCCGGAAATCGACGACATTCGCGATACTCCGTCGGTCAAGGAGGCTCTTTCGCATATCGAGGACGGCGATCGCACAAGAGCCCTCGTGCGTGTGGCGCTCCTGTTGATGAAGGCGGGCACGGGGCGGCGACGCCTGTCGGTCATGAAACGGGCTCGCGAGTTGATCGGCAAGGAAGTAGGCCTCCTCGATATGCCGCCCGAGGCAGCCCGCGCGATCATCCGTGAGCAATCCTATATCGTCGATTACGAGCCGGCCAAGGCACTCGCCGCGCTTCCTAAACTCCTGCGGACCGCGGATGACCGCCGCGGGCTGCTCGATCTCCTCGATCGAATGGACCAAATCGAAGCTAATTCAGATCAGATCAAACTGATGAGCAAGATTCGGCAGCTGCTAACCGAAGACAAGATCGAGGGGAGCCCCAAAAGGAGGCCGATCAAGGTGCCGCAGGCTGAGAGCCGCCAAAAAATGCCGTCCGGTCAGAGACATGGCCGTCGATCGGATAAGAGCCGACTCTCGAGAGAACGATCATGAACGATCAACCCACCGAACTGACGAAAGAAGCCTTTCAATCGCAGATTTTGCAAGGGAAGCGTGCACTCGTCATTGGCATCGCCAATGAGCATTCGATTGCCTACGGCTGCGCGCAGGTCTTCCGCCGGCTCGGAGCCGAGCTTGCGATCACCTACCTGAACGAGAAAGGCCGGCCTTACGTTGAGCCTCTTGCCAAGGAACTCGAAGCTCAGATACTCGCGCCATGCGACGTGGGCCAGAACGGCCAGCTCGAAGCGGTCTTTCGGCAGATCCGCGACACCTGGGGCAGTCTGGACATCGCGCTTCATTCCATCGCGTTCGCACCGAAGCAGGACCTGCAGGGACGGCTTATCGACAGTTCGGGTGAGGGTTTCAAGGTGGCAATGGACATCTCCTGCCATTCCTTCATCCGCATGGCACGTCTTGCCGAGCCCCTGATGACGCAGGGCGGGACATTGCTGGCGATGAGCTATCACGGCGCCAACAAGGTGGTCCCGAACTACAATCTCATGGGACCCGTGAAGGCGGCGCTGGAGAGCGCCGTTCGCTACCTCGCCTATGAGCTGGGCGACAAGCACATTCGGGTGCACGCCGTGTCGCCCGGTCCCCTGAAGACCCGGGCGGCTTCGGGCCTCAAGGACTTCGACATCCTTCTCTCTGAGGCCACCGAACGGGCGCCTATCGGCGAGTTGGTCGACATCGAAGACGTGGGTCTGACGGCGGCGTATTTGACGACGCCGTTTGCCCGGCGGCTCACCGGAACGACCACCTACGTCGATGGAGGGCTCAGCATCATGGCGTAGGGAAAAGCCGAACAAGGAGGGAGCCGTGCGTACCGTGGATCCCCGTGAGACTGCGAAAGGCTGGGAGCCGTCTGCGTCCCAAGAGGCATCGTTCATCGAGAAAGCGCTTGGGCTGGCACTGCTTCTGAGCTTGGTCGTTGGCTGCATCCTTGTTCTGAGACCGTTCCTGGCGGCAATCCTGCTCGCGGTTATTCTGTGCGTGTCGACATGGCGCCTGTTCCGGCGGATCGAGAATTTGGTGGGTGGGCGACAGACCCCAGCGGCTCTGCTCATGACCTTGATCATCGCCGGTCTGCTTGTGCTCCCCCTTCTCGCCCTGGGATCGAACCTGGCCGACGACGTCTCCCGGCTCACCATGGCCATCCGCACAGCCATCGATCAGGGTCTTTCGCCCCCCCGCTGGCTCGGGAACGTGCCTTTGGTTGGAAAGGAAGCGGAACGGGTGTGGAGCCAGCTATCACAGCAAGGCGCGGAGCTTGGGCCGACGCTCGCGCCCTATGTGCGGCCGATGCGCKAGTGGGCGCTGCATCAAGGAGCCTCACTCCTCTCCGGCACGTTGCAGGTCGTTTTTGGCATCATCCTGGCGTTCTTCCTCTATCGTGATGGCGCTTATGTTGAGAGCCGCCTCGAATGGGCGATGACGCGGTTAGGCGGCTGGCGGGCGCAGCGCGTGATTGGGACCGCCGGGAAGACTATCGTCAGTGTGGTCAATGGGGTGTTGGGCACAGCTCTCATCCAGGGAATCCTGTTGGGATTCAGCTTCTGGATCGCGGGGGTTCCTGGCGCTATCGTTCTCGGAGCGGTCGGCGTGGTTCTCAGCTTGCTGCCTTTGGGCCTCGTGGTGCTCTGGCTCCCCGCCGCCCTGTGGCTGATGTCCGCCGGCCATACCGGATTGGCTGTGTTCGTCATGGCATGGAACGGTCTCGTGGTCGGGAGCCTCGACAACGTCCTGCGCCCGTATCTGATCAGCCGGGGCGTCAGGATGCCGATGGTGCTGATCTTTTTGGGCGTGCTCGGCGGCCTTCTGGCATTCGGGATGGTCGGGATCTTTCTCGGTCCTGTCTTGCTCGCGGTCGCCCACACCCTGTTCCAGGACTGGGGGCGCGCTGACGAACCGAGCCCCGGCGATTGAGGAACCGCTTCGGTGCTCGCAACCGTTAGACGAGGCTGCTCGCCGAGGACGTGGGCCTCGAGCTCCGGCTGATTTCGCTGACATAGGCGTCGGCCGGATCCATCGTAAAAAATGAGAAGCGCTTGTCCCAAACGATCAAGCCAATTTTCCGAATGGGACCACAATTTGTTCCGCTCGAAACAGCGCGCTCGTTCCGTGCTGTGTTCGCCGTCAGAGCAAGGAGGATGGCGATGAAGAGGCTTATCTTGGCTCTTGGCGCTCTGGCAGCGAGCGCTCTTCTGATACCCGACAATGCCGACGCCCAGCGGGGCGGCGGCAGGGGAGGTGGTGGTGCTCGTATCGGGGGTGGCGGGTTCGGCGGCGGTGGCTTTCGGGGTGCTGGGGGATTCGGCGGAGGCCAGAGGATGATGGTCCCCCGGGGGGGTGTGGGGGGAGCCCGCGTCGGGATCGGCGCCGGCGGCTTCCGAGGCGGGGCTGTTGCCTCGCGGCCGGGCGGTTTGCCGGGCCGTGGCGCTGGTATCAGGCCCGGTAACGACGGCTTTCGGCAGGTTGGAATAGGCAATCGTGGCGATTGGAGATACGGCGTGCGCCCGCCCGGCTATTATGGAGGCCGTTATCCATATTATGGCAGCCGATATCCCTCGTACGGCCGCTACTATGGCGGTTATCCGTATTATGGCGGTTATGGAGGCTGGGGATTGGGTGCGGGACTAGTCACCGGCAGCGTCATCGGGGCCGCGGCAGCGTCAACGTATCCAATCTATCAAACGCCGGTAACATCTGCCGTCGGAGGATATTGTGCAACCGAGGTCCGTACGTGCGCCCTGACCAGTTCCGCGCCCGTCGGGACCGGGTGCTCGTGCCGCGTCCAGGGAGGCCGAGCTCGCGGTACAGTGGTGGACCTATGAGCCTCGCGCTAGCACGAAGCGGATGGCAGAGGGTGCGGACCACATGATGATGTGGTTCCGATCGTCGCAATTTGAGGAACCGATACATGCATCGTCTCCTGATCGGCTTTGTGCTGGCCGTGTCAATCGCTTCAATCAGCAACACGACCTTTGCGCAGCAGAGCTTTGATGGGCGCTGGACTATCGAGGCCATTCCCGAGAAAGGCTCATGCAAGCGAGCGCATCAATATGCGGTCGTGATTGAGAACGGGACCATTCGCAATAGCTCGTCAAGGAGTATGAAGGCCAACATCGCGGGTGGCCTTGAGGCAGGCGGGCGCGTTCGGGGCAGCGTTCAACGCCACAGGACGAGGGTTGACGTGACAGGCAGCCTGTCGGAACGGTCCGGCACGGGGGCGTGGACAACGGCCGGAAGAGTGAATTGCTCAGGGCGGTGGAATGCCGAAAAACGAAGCTGACGTTTGACTCACCGGCTGTTGCACAGAAGGGGAGGAATTCAGAAGTCGCGCTGGATGCGCAAGCGGCCCTCCCAGATATCTTCGGAACCGGTCGGTTTGAACAGCCCTGTTGGATTGCCGGCGAAATTTGTGAGTGGAACCGCGACGCGTCCGCGAGGGTCGACTCTCGTGTAGAGAACCTCAACGCCGAGATTAAGGCCGGATACCGGAGTCCAGATTGAATTGGTGCCGACGCGATACTCGTTGAAGTCAACCAGTCCGGTGACCGTACCGGCGGTGCCTGCGGCTAAGGTCGCAGCACTGGCCGGCACGAGATAGCTGGCGATACCGGGGGCGTCGAAGCGCATCCAGGACCCGAAGATGTTCGTCTGAAAAGCCGGATTCCAGACGTGGTTTAGGCCACCAGCGACTCCGTAGGCTTTGTTGGTTTTGAATTCCCCCGTGAAGGGATCGACAAACGCATCCGCGAACGGTAGCGCGAGCGGACCGGCGCCAATCGCGCCATTATCGACGGGCCCGGCTTGGCCAGCATTGATGTAACCAACAGCACCATCCGTGTACGTTGCAGACATCCAGATCGCATCGTCTTCGCCCAGGGTCGGGACCGCGAGCTGCCCGCTCAGGGCCAGAGCGAAACCATAATCCGTGTCTGCGAAGGTTGGATTCGGCAAACCGGTGATGGGATTGATGACGGGTACGGGATTGCCATTCACGGTGGCAACTCCAGCTGCCATGTCGCGAATCTGGTGCAGCGCACCGGAAAGTTGGACGCTGCCCCACGCCCCTTTGTAACGCAGGTTCGCAACAACGTCAGGCATGCGCTCGCCGCCGTAGTCGAATGGCAGTGGCGCGAAGACAGGTGACGCCGCCCCCGTACCGAAGAGCGGGAACGCCAATGGATTGCTGACACGTCTTTCAATCGCGTCCTCAAGCGACAGGGTACCCGAAAAACCGTTACCGAACGAGTAAGTATAGGCGAGCAAAGTGACGTCCGCATTGGTCGGATCGTCGAAGCGCAGATCCCCGAAATTGGGTGCCGGGAGTGTCGAGTCAGAGAAAAAGGAAGTGACCCGTCCGGCGGTGAGACCACCGAACTGCACGTAGGCCTGGTTGATCTTCGCGTTCGTGCTGATCTGCCCCGGGCTGGCGAACGCGCCGGAATTGCGATCGATTTCGTAGCGAACGTACGCGCGCAGCAAGCCGTACGATGTGGCGGTGCGAGAATCCAGGTTGATTCTGCCGCGCGCCCGAAAGCCGGTGATGTCCTGAAAACGATTGACAGGTTCGGCGTAGAGATAGTCTGCACGAACGCGGCCCGAGATGCGCAGGCAGCTGTCGGTACCGGGAACGTAAAAGAAACCCTCGCCGTGCGTTGTGCAGACACGCACGTACTCGACGGGCGCTGACTTTGCGGCAGGAAGATCGGCGGCCTGTGCATTTGCCGCGGCGCAGAGCGCGGCAGCCGAACCAAGCAAAAAGCCTTGCAAATGCCTCATAGGATGATCTTTCCCAAATAAAATCACGCAGGCTGCCGTGACAGAATGTTCGGACGCCTAAGAACCGTCAAGCCATGAGAAAGATCATGGTGTCCACGATAGTGGGAATTTAGTTCAGTGTTGTTCGGAGGCACCACTTCAGCCTGAAAGTAAATGGAGGGTTAAGAGAGAAGAACCTGAACTGCAATAATCTTTACGACGGTCGTGCTCGGAAAGCAGATCGCATAACCGATATCGGTCCTATCGGTCGGTGCCAGCCGCCCCGCTGCCGCGACGATGGCTGGGTTGCCGGTGGATCCCGCGCAGACCCCAAGCAGGTCGTCGAACGGGATGCGAAGTAGGTATCCCCCGACAAGGACGATCAGCACCAGAGTGAAGAGCACTGCCGCTCCACCAAGGAGGATCTGGACGCCGTTGGAAGCAACGGTCTGCACGAACGGGCCTCCCGCGCCGAGTGCGACCGATCCGATAAAGATCGACAGACCTAAATTGCGCAGAACCAGGTTCGCGACGACGGGCATTCGCCATCCGATGGGACCCGTCCGCCCAAGCCAGCCCAGTAGGAGCGCCATTACGAGTGGACCGCCTGCGACACCGAGCATGAAGGTGCCGCCTCCGGGAAGAGGCACGGGGATCATGCCCAGAATAAGTCCAAGCGCGATTCCAACACCGATCGACACGAATGACAATTCGGCGTTGCCCTTGATGCTGTCGCCGAAATGCCGCTGTACTTCAGCCTTCCGTCCGGTTGGTACGGCGGCCACTAGAAGATCGCCGTATTCGATGGTGAGGTCCGATGTGGCGATCATCTCCATGTCGCCTCGGCGCACATGCGAGATCATTACAGGAAAGTCTGGCAGCGGGACTTCCCGCAGAGGCTTGCCCACGAAGGCTGACTTCGAGACGTAAACCCGGATGACATCATAGTTCGCACGATCGCGGCTCAGGCGGCCGGGGTCCTCGTGACCCATGGCTTCTTTCGCTTCTTCGATGCTTCGGGGATTGCCGACGAGCAAAAGCCCGTCGCCTTCCTGCAGAAGCGTCCCGGCAGCAGGCGGTGCGTTCATGTGGTTCTGGCGTACCGCGATAATCTTGACGTCATCCGGCAAAGCAGCGGAAAGCTCCGCAACTGTCTTGTTGCGGCATTTCGATTCCAGCGTCAGCTCGACAACCCGCACGTTCTGGGATGGTGGATCGAATTTGGGCTTGAGCCAAGCCGCCATCATGGTCATTAGAATGATCGGCCCCACAACGCCGAACGGGTAAGATACCGAGTAGCCTATCGCCGGGTCTTGGTTGCCCGCCGCGGCCAGTGCCGCTTGCAGGGTCGGGGTGCTGGTGCCGGAGCCCGCGAACAAACCGGCGGCGGTGGCGAGCGAGATGCCAAGCGGCTTTGCCACCAGCCATGCAACCCCGAGAGACGCGAGAACCGCGACGGTCGCGAGCGCGATGTACTTGATACCCGGACCGCGAAGGCTTGCAAAGAACTGCGGCCCGTATTGGATGCCTACTCCATAGACGAACATGACAAGGCCGATCGTTCCAACCATCCCGGGCGGTGCCGCCTTTGGCGCAATCGCGCCGAGGATCAGCCCGCTGAACAACACTGCGCCGGCGCCAAACGAAACGCCAGCAATCGAAATCTGTCCGATCCAGTACCCGGCCGCGATCGCAAGGAAGAGCGCCAGTAAGGGCGATGATTCAAGCAGAGTCTGAACGAGCTCCAACATCGGACCCTCTCATCTCGCGCGGCAGCCGGCATCGCGGAATTGTTGCAGGACCCGCGCCACGAGGTCTGGAGAGGGCGACGGAGTGTCGGAGAGCTCGTAATCGAGGCCCATGGTCTTCCACTTGAATGTTCCCATCTGATGAAACGGGAGAACCTCGACCCATTCGACATTTTTCATGGGCGCTACGAACTGGGCGATCCCCTCGACATTGGCAATGTCGTCGGTCAAGCCGGGGACCAGCACGAAGCGGACCCAGAGTGGCTTTTCCAAACTTGCCAGACGCTCGGCAAATTCAATCGTCGGGCGAATCTCTTGGCCCGTCGTGCGGCGATACGTGGCCGGATTCCAGGACTTGATATCAAGCAACACTAGGTCGACATTCCGGAGGTAATCGTCCTCCGCACGAGCCCCAAGAAAGCCCGACGTGTCCAGTGCGGTATGGAGGCCCATTCCTTTCGCGGCGGCGAAAAGCCGTTTGGTGAAATGCACCTGCACCAATGGCTCTCCGCCCGAAATCGTCAACCCGCCGTCCATGGAGCGCAAGGCTGCCGCATACGATGACAACGCACGCTCGGCCCGATCGAATGAAACGCGGGTCCCATCCTTGAGATGCCACGTGTCGGGATTGTGGCAGTAAAGACAGCGCAGCAGGCAGCCGCTCATAAACACCGTGACGCGCACACCCGGTCCGTCTACGGTGGATCCAGTTTCATAGGAATGAATCCAGCCGAAATCGCCCCTCGGATCTTTGAAACTCGCCGTCTCCGGCGCATCCGGCGATTGATCCAGACGCAAGTCGTACCGGCTTTTTGCCCAGGGCTCCTCGATCATACTGTCACGCCCCGCCGTGGAAAGTCCGACCGATCACATCCATCTGCTGTTCACGGGTGAGACGGACGAAGTTTACCGCATAGCCGGAAACGCGGATCGTCAGTTGCGGATACTTGTCCGGATGCTCCATCGCGTCGAGCAAGGTGTCGCGGTTGAGGATGTTCAGGTTCATGTGGAAGCCGCCCTGGCCACAATAGGTGTCCATCACCTTCACGGCCTGTTTGATTTTGTCACCCTCATCCAGGCGATTGAGGCTTGGCGTTACCGAGACGGTGTAGCTGATGCCGTCCTGTGCATCCGCATATGGGAGCTTTGCGACGGACAGGCACGAGGCGAGCCATCCATGACTGTCACGACCGTGCATCGGATTGGCGCCAGGTGCAAAGGGTTCGCCGGTCTTGCGTCCGTCCGGAGTATTACCCGTGTTTTTGCCGTAGACGACGTTGCTCGTGATGGTCAGGACCGATTGCGTATGAACCGCGTTCCGATAGGTCGGATGCTTGCGCAGCTTCTTCATGAAGGTGGAAACGAGGTCGGCCGCAATGCTGTCGACGCGATCGTCGTTATTGCCATATTGAGGGAAGTCGCCGGACGTTTCGAAACCGACGATCAGTCCGTCGTCGCGCCGAATCGGTCTGACACGCGCGTGTTTGATCGCGGAAAGGCTGTCGGCTACCACGGAGAGGCCGGCGATCCCGAAGGCCATGGTGCGCAGCACCTGCTGGTCGTGCAGCGCCATCTCGAGGCGCTCATAGTAATACTTGTCGTGCATGTAGTGGATGCAGTTCATGGCGTGGACATAGGTTCGCGCCAGCCACTCCATCATGGTGTCGAATTTCTCGGTGACATCATCGTAGTCGAGAATGTCGCCGGTCACGGGGGTTGCCGAGGGGCCTATCTGCTCGCCGCTCAATTCGTCACGCCCGCCATTAATGGCATAGAGCAGGCATTTGGCGAGATTCGCCCGCGCGCCAAAGAACTGCATCTGGTTCCCGATGCGCATGGCAGAAACGCAGCAGGCGATCCCATAGTCGTCGCCCCAATACGGGCGCATCAGATCATCGTTCTCATACTGAATGGACGACGTTTCGGCAGAAATCTTGATGCAGAAGCGCTTGAATGCATCCGGAAGCTGTTTCGACCACAGCACTGTGATGTTGGGTTCTGGGGCAGGACCGAGGTTCCTGAGCGTATTCAGCATGCGGAAGCTCGTTCGAGTGACCAGTGGCCGACCGTTGAGATCCATGCCGCCGATACATTCCGTCGCCCAATAGGGGTCGCCCGAGAAAAGCGCGTCGTAGTCCGGGGTGCGCAGAAAACGAACGATGCGGAGCTTCTGAACAAGCTGGTCGATAAGCTCCTGGGCGCCGGCTTCGTCGAGGACGCCCCTCTCTAGATCGCGCCCAATGTAAACGTCGAGGAAGGAGGAGATTCGCCCGATGGACATGGCTGCGCCATTCGCTTCCTTGATCGCGCCCAAATAGCCGAAATAGGTCCATTGGACCGCCTCCCGCGCGTCTCCCGCCGGACGCGTGATGTCAAAACCATAATTCTCCGCCATAGCCGCCAAATCGGCGAGTGCCCGCATCTGCTCTGCGAGTTCCTCACGTTCCCGTATGACATCATCCGTGGGCCATTTAGCGTCGAGTAAGGCACGTTCAACACGTTTCGCCGCAATGAGCCGATCCGTTCCGTACAACGCCACTCGGCGATAATCGCCGATAATTCGTCCTCGTCCATAGGAGTCGGGAAGGCCCGTTATGATGTGGCTGCGTCTGCAGGCCATAATTTCCGGCGTGTAGGCGTCGAAGACACCGTCATTGTGAGTTTTCCGGTATTTCGTGAATATCTCATGGACGATCGGATCTGGCTCGAACCCTGCCGCCTTCACCCCGCTCTCTGCCATGCGCAGACCACCGTAGGGCATGATGGCACGGCGGAACGGCGCATCGGTCTGGAGCCCAACGACGACCTCGTTGTCATGATCGATGTACCCGGGCTTGTGCGAAGTCAAAGACGATGGAGTTTTCACATCGACGTCCAAAACACCTTTGGAAATTTCCTCTTTGAAGTAGGGCTCCAGTTTGGCCCGGACGGCCTTTGTTCGTTCGCTGGGACCTGCCAAAAATGCCTCGTCACCATCATAGGGAACGACATTGTGTTGGATGAAATCGCGGACGTCGATTGCGTGCTGCCATCGACCAGGGACGAAATCAAACCTATCGCGGGCCGGGTTTTCGGTTCGCGCGATGGCAGCTGGCGCCCCATTCGCGGCTATGGTTTCGGGTTGCTTAGAAAGATGTCTCACGTCCTGAGTCGTAGCACCCGCTGGCATCACAACATCCTCCGACATCGGTGTCGTTTTCTGACTCGCAATCTTCATTGAGCATCGGAATGGGCCGACGCGTGAGATCAGCAGAGGACCAAGTTCTGAGCCAGCCCTGCCTCACTCGTTTCCTTGTATTTTGGGTTCATGTCCCGCGCGGTGTCGGCGAGTGTCTTGATCGTCGTGTCGAGATCCACCCGGTGCCTGCTCGCGATCTCGTTGGTGGCGATCATGGCCGCGGCCCAGGCCTTTACTGCACCGAAGGCGCAGCGCTCGATGCACGGCACCTGGACATACCCAGCAACCGGGTCGCACGTCATGCCCAAATGATGTTCGAGGGCCGACTCGGCTGCGTTCTCAATCACGTGCGGCGGACTGTTCAGGACTTGCGTGATCAGCGCGGCGGCCATCGCAGAAGCGACACCGATCTCGGCCTGGCATCCGCCTTCCGCCGCAGCAAGCGTCGCGTTGTGCTTGCACAGGTAGCCGACGGCGGCGCCGGCCAGGAGCCCCTGGCGGATCTTGTCCATCGGGACCGATCGGTTGCTCTGGGTCAATGCGTAGACGATGGCCGGCATCACTCCTGCGGACCCGCCGGTCGGCGCGGTGATTACAAGATGGCCGCGGGCATTCTCCTCGGAGGCGGCGAGGGCGAAGGCCGCGACGAGCCCGATCGCCCGGTCGCTCATATAGGTGTCGTCCATGGCCCGCTGATAGACCGTGGCGGCCTTAGAGTGCAGCTTGATGGGCCCAGGCAGAACATCATCCTTGTAGGAAAGCCCGGTCTTTACCGTCGCAATCATCGCATTGGCGATCTTGTCCAGGAATTCGTTGATCTGCGCCTCGCTCTTTCCGGATACGGCCAATTCGTTCGCCATCACCACATCGGCAACCGAGAGGTTGTTCTTCTCGGCGTGCTGCCGCAACTCCTTCATGGTCGCGTACGGATACTTCGGCTGGCCTTTCTTGGGCGGCTCGTAGCCCTTCCATTCGATGAAGCCTCCGCCGACGGAATAGTACTCCTGCTCATAGACGACCTTATCGCCCGCCATGAGCTTGCAGGTCATTGTGTTCGGGTGCGGGAAGTCGCCCTTCGGGGCGTCATAGATGACGTCGGCCAGGGACAGATTGAATGTCTTGCTTCCGACCTTCACCGGATAGGTCTGCTGAGGCTTGGCGATCATCTCGTCGAGGAACATCGGGTCCACGGTGGCGGGCTCCTTGCCCACGAGGCCGGCGAGTGATGCGCGCTCGGTGCCGTGACCCTTTCCTGTGGCGCTCAGGCTTCCGAAGAGATGAACCTTGAGGCCGGTGGCCTGCGCGAGTTGGTCCGCTGGCAGCTTAGCGCAGCGCTGATAGAAGTCGTATGTGATGCGCATCGGCCCGATCGTGTGCGAACTCGAGGGCCCAGGACCGACTTTGTAGAATTCATCCGCCACCGTCATGACCGGTCCCTTCGAGGCCTTGACGACGTCGAGATCGGGCGAGAGAGCCGAACTCATCTTGAGACCGGCTGGATCTCTGGCGGCCTGCTGTGCAACTGCCTCAGTTGCGGCTTGCTGCGCACGGGCAACGGGTGCCCAGGTGGTTCCGGTCATCGCGGCCGCTGCCCCGATCGCGGCGTGGCGCATCAGGAATGTCCGGCGGTCCATGCCCGACGGCGCATCAGGAATCTCTGGCAGAGGTTGGAACGGGCTGTCGTCTTCGGTGGGGCTTGTCATGAGCGCATCCTCTCGCAACCGGAGAGCCGGTTTGGCGTTTGGCCGACCCTGCCTCACCTCGAACGAGCAAGAAGGTGGGCTCCGTGAGGCCTGCCCTGGGCGTTATCCTAACGACGCCGGCGCTCGGCGCTTGATCAGTGAGGACAATAGTTTAACAGTTTGAGACATCACGCATGCAGCGGTGCAAGAGTTGGCTCGCTCCAGGCTCACAAAGCTCCGCTATCGCGCCGCAACGACACCCGATCGGCCTCCGGATCGATGAGGACCAATCCCGAAAGCCCGCCGACGATGACGAGTGCTCCCGCAAGAGCGAGGCCGGTGCGATAACCGGCCTCGGGATCGGGGGCCATGTCGACTACGATTCCCATGACCGCCGGCGCTAGCGGACCGGCCAATGTTACTATCGCTGTGTTAATGCCAAGGATTGCTCCCCGTTGTCCGACCGGCGTTATCTCGGCGAGCAGGCACGGGGCGAGAACCAGGATCACATTGCACAGGGAGAAGGCGAGCGCGGTGCAAACGACGACTGCGATTGATTCGTTCGATTGAGACAACAGGAGGGTTAGCACGCCGGCTGCGAGCGTGCTGGCGCAGGCGGTCCAACCATAGGCACGCCGACTCGAAACGCGCCGTTGTTGCAGCCCGTCCGACACGGCCGATATAGCGGGCAGAAGGATGATCTGACAGAGAGCCACCAGCAGCATCATCCAACCGGCCTGGCCTATCGTATAGCCGAAAGTCTGGCTCAAGATTGCTGGCAGCCAGACGACAGCCACCGCGAGCAACCAATAAGCCGAAAAGCCGACGATCTGAACGCCTATGACTGTGCGGCACCGAAGAAGCCGGCGGTACGACGAACGGGTCTCGGGCTCGCCGATGACTGCGCTATTGGACGCGAGGGGTCCCTCGCGGGCAAGCGCCAGCCATCCCAAGCACCAGACAATGCCGATTCCGCCGAGCAATCCGAACGCCACCTGCCATGACCACGCAGCGATGACAGCAACGATTGCCGGCGCCACGATCCCATTTCCAGCCAAGGCGCCGATGGCGATCAAGCACGTAGGCAAGGCTCGATGTTCTTGAGGGAACCACTTGTAGGTGGCGTGTGCCGCAACAGGGTACGCGGGACCCTCACCGAAGCCGAGGGCGACCCGGTTGGCAAGCAACGCTGCCATCGAGACCGTCAGTAGCATGGGCAACTGGCACAAGGACCAAATCAGCGCCAAGCCGGCTAAAACCCACTTAGTGGCGACGCGATTGACAAGAAACCCACCGATCACGGCCCCGATCGAGAAGAAGGTGAAGAAACTCGCCCCGATCAAACCGAATTGCGTGTGACTTAGATCCAGTTCTTCCATGATCGGAATTGCAGCAAGTCCAAGAACCGCTCGGTCCGCGAAGTTAATCAGCATAAAAAGGAACAACAGGGCTACTACGACCCAGGCGCGTGCCGGAGCAGCAACTTCATCCATGGAAACTGTGCGGGTGTGCATTTCGACGGCCTGACCCCAATGGCTTCCTGCGGTAAAGGTCTAGACTCACGTCAGGTAATGCCTGAAGTTGCCGACGGCTGTGGCTTTCGCCGGGCCAACCACAATGGTGGAGGCGATCCCAAGCCATCGCACGTGCGCATTGAAGCCAAGTCGAATGTCTCACAATATCAATGGATCCTCGACGGCGGTCAAGCGCCGCGGGGTGCACGAACTCGGATGAGCCAGAGGGCATTCGGTGCGCTCACGAGAGTTCAAGAATGACGTGGACGACGTCCGGCTGGCGTCGTGTGACGATCTTGAGCCCGCTTTTCTCGAACACCTTCAGCATCGCTCGATTTTCCGGCAGGACATGTGCGACCAACTCCTTGAGCCCGCTGGCATGGGCAATGACTGCGAGATGCCGCAGCAAGGCCGCGCCGATGCCGAGTCCTTGGTGGGCGTCGTCGACCGTGAAAGCCACTTCGGCTTGGCCGGGCTCGACTACAATGTATCGTGCGCCGCCGACGAGGACCGGCTGTCCGTGCACCTGCAATAACGCGGCCAGAGCGACGTGGCTCTCGAAATCAACGTCGACATAGAAGTTGATCTCCCGGTCTGAAA
>NZ_JBFUHH010000051.1:0-29462 GCF_056402495.1 Microvirga sp. P4_A5
TGAGGTTCCAACGGCGTCCCGACACCAGCGTCCCGGCACGGATGCGGCTCTTGAGGGGGCCCGCGGCCTCGAGGATGTTGAGGTAGTCGTTGTTGCGAAGATTGGCTCGGTCGCCAACCACCAGCGGCAGGCCGATGAAGCGCTCGTCCTGCATCAGATCGATCACCGTGCCGTCCGTTGCGATGATGAACAACTCGCCGTTGAGCTGCCACAGAGCGTGGGGTGCGCGTTCGGTCAGGCCGATGACCAACTCGTTCGGATAAAGCTTGCGGACCGAGGCGCTGCTGACGAGCGGAACCCGCTCGAGACGCTCGCGCACCTCGTTCACATCGAGAAAGGGGAGCGAGACGCGCCAATCGAGGCCGCCAGCCGCCAGAACCTCGTTCTCACGCATCTGCGAAAGACCCGAGACGGTCACCTGCTCGAGGCCGAGTCCGGCGAGTCGGGCGACCGCATGGTGCGGCTCGCCATGCGAGCGGATGAAGTCCTCGAGGTGGCCACCCTGCCAGAGACCGACCGTCACGACCGCTGCGAAGAAGCCAAAGGTCAGTGCCGATCCCGTGTGACGGGGGATGCGACGTCCGAGCGGCACGCCGGCGGAGCGGCGGCGCACACTCTGGGTTTGAGAAAAGAACCTGACGAACGGGAGACTGAAATTGCGCCGACGCGGAGCCTCGTAGATTTGGACGCGCGCAACCGGGACACCGGCCCTAGGGGCCGTCATCGGTTGCAGGTAGCGTCCTCCACCATCCATCGTACAAGCTCACCAAACGTATAGCCCGCATGGGCTGCCAATTCTGGCACCAAGCTCGTCTCGGTCATGCCGGGTTGCGTGTTGACCTCGAGGACCACGAGTTCCCCGGTGCCCCCGGGGGTGTCGTCGTATCTCAGGTCAGCGCGACTGATTCCGCGGCAGCCGAGCGCTTGATGCGCCGTTAACGCTAACTCTTGGACCTTTTGGTAAATATTCGGTTTAATTTCTGCCGGGAGCACGTGAATGGAGCCCCCCTTCGCGTACTTTGCGTCATAATCGTAAAAGACCCCCGTGGCGGGCCTGATATCGATGACGCCAAGGGCCCTGTCGCCCATCACCGCGCAGGTCAGCTCGCGGCCCGCAACATATGATTCGACAAGGACTTTCTCGCCGAAGGCCCAGTCCTCACGGAGCAGTTCCTGGGGCGGGTGGGAGCGATCCTCGCGGACGATGATCACGCCGACGGACGACCCTTCATCGACGGGTTTGACCACATAAGGCGTGGGCAGGACGTGGCTCTTCGCCGCGTCCAAACGGTTAACGACGATCCCGTTGGGCACCGGCACCCCGGCGGCGGCCATAATTATCTTGGCCTTGTCCTTCTGCATGGCGAGTGCCGAGGCCAGGACCCCCGAATGCGTGTAGGGGATGCGCAGGAGTTCAAGCAGGCCCTGGATGGTGCCATCTTCGCCCACCCGACCATGGAGGGCGTTGAACACCACATCGGGAGCCGTCGCCTGTACCACGGTGGCGATATCGGGCTGAACGTCGATAGGCGTCACCCGATAACCTTGTTCTTCCAGAGCCTTGCAGCAGGCCCGGCCCGTCGAGAGGCTGACCTCCCGCTCTGCCGACCACCCGCCCAGAAGAACGGCCACGTGCTTGCTCATGTTAGGCTCCCACTCCCCGACGCGCGACCGCGGGCTCAATTTGATTCGAATCAGGCGAGCGCCCGACCCACGCGTTTGATTTCCCAATCGAGCGTGACGCCCGATGTCTCGCGCACGCGGCGCCGAACTTCTTCGCCCAGATTTTCGATGTCGGCCGCGCTTGCCGCCCCATGGTTGATGAGGAAGTTGCAATGCATTTCCGACACCTGTGCGTCTCCGATGCGCAGCCCCCGGCAGCCCGCATCGTCGACCAGCTTCCAGGCCTTCTGCCCCGGCGGGTTCTGGAAGGTCGAGCCGCCCGTGCGGGTATTGACCGGTTGGGTTGCAGAGCGCGCCTCGGTGATCGCATTCATCTCCGCAAGGATCGTCTGGGGATCTCCAGGTTGCCCCTGAAAGAGCGCTTCGATGAAAATTACGTCCTCGGGAACGCCGGTGTGGCGATAGGTGAACTCCATCTGCCGATTGGTGTAGGTCACGCACTCGCCGCGGCGCGACACGCCCGTGGCCTCAACGAGGACATCCTTCGTCTCGCCGCCGTAGGCACCGCCGTTCATCCGCAGCGCGCCACCGATCGTACCGGGAATTCCACGCAGAAACGACAGGCCCGCTATTCCCGCTTCGGCAGCGGCCCGTGCCACTTTCACATCCGGCGCGCCTGCGCCGGCTCGTACGCGATGATCCGGAAGGATCGAAATATCCGAGAACGACTTGCCCAGGCGAATGACGATTCCGGGGAAACCACCGTCGCGAATGAGCAGGTTTGATCCGAGCCCGACGACAAGCAGGGGCGTGTCCGAATCGAGCTGGCGCAGGAAATACGCCAGGTCGTCGACATCCGCCGGCGTGTACAGCACCTGTGCCGGACCGCCGGTGCGAAACCACGACAGCGGCGCTGTCGGCGCGTTCGCCTCCAGCTTGCCGCGCAACTCCGGCATCGCCGATCTGAGAGAACCGGTCATATCCGGAAACATCAGGCAGCCTTCTCGGACAACGCTTCGAGCTCTCCCGGCAACGCATAGGCCCACTGGGTGATATTGCCGGCGCCCAGGCAGATCACATAATCGCCCGGCTGGGCGAGACCCTTGACGAGGCCCGCCAGATCTTCCGATTTCTCGAGCGCCATCGCATTGCGATGGCCGCGGGATTTGAGGCCCGTGACGAGATCGTCGCGCTCGGCGCCTGGAATGGGTTGCTCGCCCGCTGCATAGACCGGCGCCACGATCACCGCATCGGCATCGTTGAAGCAGGTGCAGAATTGCTCGAAGAGAGAGGAAAGCCGGGTATAGCGGTGCGGCTGCACCACTGCGATGACCTTCCCGCTGGTCGAAGCGCGCGCCGCCTTCAATGTGGCGGCGATCTCGATGGGATGGTGTCCGTAATCGTCGAAAATGGTCACGCCATTCCACGCACCGGTTCGCGTGAAACGCCTCTTTACGCCGCCGAAACCGGCGAGCGCCTTGCGGATCGCGTCGACCGAGACGCCCAGCTCGTGAGCCACCGCGATGGCCGCCGTTGCATTGAGCGCGTTATGCGCGCCCGGCATCGGCATGACGAGATCTTCAAGCTCGATCCTCAAACCGGGGCGCCGGTCGCGAATCATCACGCGAAAACGGCTTTGTCCATCGCGCGTGTCGACGTCCATGAGGCGAACATCGGCCTGCGGATTCTCGCCATAGGTGATGATGCGGCGATCCTCGATATGGCCCACGAGGTCCTGCACCGTTGGATGATCGATGCACATGACCGCGAAGCCGTAGAAGGGAATCGAGTCGATGAAGCGACGAAATGCTTCCTTGATGGCATCGAATGTGCCGAAATGGTCCAGATGCTCGGCATCGATGTTCGTGACGATGGCGACGTCGGCCGGAAGCTTCAGAAACGTTCCGTCGGATTCGTCCGCCTCGACCACCATCCACTGGCCCTCGCCCATACGGGCATTCGTGCCGTAGGCGTTGATGATGCCGCCATTGATCACCGTCGGATCGAGCCCGCCCGCATCGAGCAGGGTCGCCACAAGCGACGTCGTGGTGGTCTTGCCGTGGGTGCCGGCGACGGCGACGCAGGATTTGAAGCGCATGAGCTCCGCGAGCATCTCGGCCCGGCGAACCACCGGCAGACGCTTCTCGCGGGCCATCGACAATTCGGGGTTGTCGCGCTTGATCGCCGTCGACACGACGACGATCTCGGCGTCTTCGACATTCTCGGCCTTGTGGCCGATGAAGGTCTTGATGCCCTTATCGGCAAGTCGCTTCACGTTGTAATTGTCGGATGCGTCGGAACCCTGCACCGTATAGCCAAGGTTATGCATGACCTCGGCGATGCCCGACATGCCGATGCCGCCGATACCGATAAAATGAATGGGTCCAAGCTTCGGCGGCAATTTCATGAATTTTTTCCGTTTTGATGTGAGGCCAGTTGGAGGACCGCCCGGGCAAGACGATCCGCCGCGTCAGTGATACTGGCGCTATGTGCAGCCTGAGCGGCCTTGGTCAAGTGCTCGGGCGTTTCGAGCGCCTTGCGAAGCTCTGCGGAGAGACGCTCGGGAGTAAACCCCACTTGTGGAATAACGATGGCCGCCCCGATGTCACCCAGAACCTTCGCGTTCGCAGCCTGATCCTGGTCGATGGCCCCCGGGAGCGGCACCAGGATCGACGGTCTGCCGATCACGGCAAGCTCAGCGATGGTGGAGGCGCCCGAACGGGCAATCACCAGATGGGCATCCGCGATACGGCGCGGCAGATCCTTGAAGAACGGCTCGGCTTCGAAAGCGAGGCCGAGGCGCGCGTAGGCAGCGCGCACTCGCTCCAGATCCTCGCCCCTCGCCTGTTGCACCACCATGAGCCGGGCGCGCAGTGCCGATGGCAGCAATTCGATCGCCGGAGGCACCACGTCGCTCATCACCCGCGCGCCCTGGCTGCCGCCGGTCACCAGCAAGTTGAAACGTTCGCCCGCGCCGGGAGGCCCGTAGGCAATCTGAGCCGCATCGCGCACCGAGGGCCGGATCGGATTTCCGGTTTGCACGACGCTGCCGGAAATTCCGGCCGGAATCCCCCTGGTGTCGGCGAAGCCCGTCGCAATGACCGCCGCGCGGCGAGCCAGAAAGCGGTTTGCCCGCCCCATGACGCCGTTCGCCTCATGGAGCAGGCTCGGAATGCCGAGGAGCGACGCTGCGATCACAGGAGGCACGGTCGGGTAACCACCGAAACCCACGACGACCGCAGGCTTCAGCCGACGCAAGGCCCCGACTGCCCTCAAGGTCCCGCCTCCGAGCCGAAGCGCCGCCTTGGCCATCTGCGGGATGGATCGCCCCGACGGGGTCCCGGAGGAAATTTCGATGATCTCGTCTGCGGGAAAAGATGCCGAATAGGCATTGGCACGCTCGTCGGTCATCAATACCACGCGCGCGCCCGCCTCCTTCAACGCCGTGGCCAATGCTTCGGCGGGGAAAAGATGCCCTCCCGTTCCTCCCGCGGTCAGGACGATCACGGGTAGGATCATCGGCGCGACCAATCCTGATTGAAGGAATCCATCATCTCGGCCCGGGGCCGGCGGCGCGTGAGCGCGATCAAGAAGCCCATCGCGAGCGCGAGCGAGAGGAGCGAAGAACCGCCGTAGGAGATAAACGGGAGCGTCATGCCCTTGGCGGGCATCAGATGCACGTTCACCATCATGTTGATGCAAGCCTGCAGCCCGAACATGAACACGATGCCGGTCGCGGCGAGGCGGCAGAACGTGTCCTCGCTCCGGCGAGCGAGGGAGAGCCCGCGCAGGACGATGAAGGCGAAAAGCAGCAGCAGGATCATGCACACGACAATACCGAATTCTTCCGCCGTGACGGCGAAGATGAAATCGGTATGCGCGTCCGGCAGGATGCGCTTCACCGTTCCCTCACCCGGACCGCGCCCAAGCCACCCACCGCGGGAGAACGATTCCATGGCTGTGTCGACCTGGAACGTATCGCCGGAGGATTTGTCCATGAAGCGCTCGAACCGCGCCCGCACGTGCGGCAGGAATTCGTAGGCCGCGACGATGCCGATGAGTCCCGCGCCGCCAAGGCCCATCACCCAGAACCAGTGCAGGCCTGCAATGAAGAACAAGCCGCACCACACTACGGTCACCAGCATCGTCTGGCCGAAATCCGGTTGGAGGATCAGCGGGATGATGGTTGCAGGAAGGATGAGAAAACCCAGCAGCGCGCCCGGCATGTCCTTTCGACGCCCGCCCTCGGAGAATGCCCACGCCGCGAGAATCACGAAGGCCGGCTTGACGAATTCCGACGGCTGAATGCCGAGCGGGCCGATCATCATCCAGCGGTGCGCGCCCTTGATCTCGGGGCCATACTGAAAGGCCAGCAGAATGAAGATCATTCCGATAAAATAGACCGCCAAGGCGAGGCGGCGCAGGTGCCGAAGCGAGAGGAACGACACGGACAGAAGAATTGCGAGCGCCGGCATCAGGAACATGACCTGACGGTTCACGAAATGGAACGTCGACAAGCCCAGCCGCTCGGCGACGGGAGGACCGCCGGCCATCAGAAACACGAGGCCTGCCAGGGCCAGAATGGCGAGGGCTGCCAGAAGCGACCGGTCGACGGTCCACCACCAATCACTGAATGCCGAGCGTTCCGCGCGTGACACCATGGCTCTTAAGCTCCCGTCRCCGGTTGAAATCCCGGCAAGGCTTTGACCAATTCACGGAAGTGATTTCCGCGAACCTCGAAATTCGGATAATGATCGTAGGAAGCGCTGGCTGGAGACAGCAGCACAACCGCACGGTGTTCGCCCTCGACATCCCGTGCGGCTTCCTCAACAGCGCGATCAAGGGTGCTGCAGGCAACGTGCGGCACCGCATTGCCAAGCGTCTGCGCGAATTCGTCGGACGCTTCGCCGACCAGATATGCCTTCCGGACCTTGGGGAAATACGGCGTGAGCGATGTAATGCCGCCCTCCTTCGCCTTGCCACCCAATATCCAGAAAATGTCGTCGAAGGATTTCAACGCCTTTTCAGTCGAATCCGCGTTGGTGGCCTTCGAATCGTTGATGAACAGCGCGTCGCCGCGACGGCCGATCTCTTCCATCCGGTGGGCGAGGCCCGGGAAGCTGCGCAGGCCATGCGCGATCGTGTCTCGGTCGATGTCGCAGTAGAGCGCAATGGCGACCGCTGCCGCGGCATTCTGGGCGTTATGGTCGCCCCTGAGAGATGCGACACCCGCGAGGTCAGCGATCTGAACCTTCCGGCCGTCGCGATTGGCGAAGACGCGATGTGTCTCCGCGTACACGCTTCCAATCTCATGATCCGTCAGGCCGACCCGCAGGATGTTGCCCCTGAGGCGGGCCGCAACGGCGCGCGACAATTCGTCGTCGACACCGATCACGATCTTGTCGGCTCGCGCGATCAGCCGCTCCTTGATGGCGGCATATCTGTCCATCGTGCCATGCCGGTCGAGATGATCCGGCGAGATGTTGAGCAGCACGCCGACACTCGGCGCCAGTGAGGGTGCCAGATCGATCTGGAAGGACGAACATTCGATGACGTGAATACGGTCATCCGATGGAGGTTCGAGCGACAGGATCGCGGTGCCGATATTGCCGCCCATCTGCACGTCGAGGCCGGCCTCGCGAAGGATATGCGCGACGAGGGCGGTGGTGGTCGACTTGCCGTTCGTGCCCGTGATGGCAATGAAAGGTGCGGCCGGCGCGATCTTCGCGCGCTCCCGGCAGAACAACTCGATATCTCCGATGATCTCAACGCCGGCGGCACGCGCCAACGGCACCGACCAATGCGGCCGCGGATGCGTCAGCGGGACGCCGGGCGACAGCACGAAGCTCGTGAAGCGCGACCAATCGGCCGTCCTGAGATCGGCCGTCTCGATGCCCTTTGCCTGCGCTTCGGCATTCTTGGCCGGGTTGTCGTCGCACRCCACCACGTGGGCGCCACCCATCTGCAAGGCGAGCGCAGTCGCCAGCCCCGAGCCGCCCAGCCCGAAGAGCGCGACCGTCTGGCCCGCAAATGTGGTGACAGGCGTCATGGCTTTACCGCAGCTTCAGGGTTGCAAGCCCGATCAGGGCCAGCACGACGGAGACAATCCAGAAGCGGATGACCACCTGCGGCTCGGTCCAGCCGAGTTGCTCGAAATGGTGGTGGATGGGCGCCATCCGGAAAACGCGCTTTCCGGTGAGTTTGAACGACGTCACCTGGATGATCACCGAGAAGATTTCCAACACGAACAGGCCGCCGACGATCGCCAGCACCACTTCGTGCTTGGCCGCGACCGCGATGGTGCCCAGCAGACCACCGAGCGCGAGTGAGCCGGTGTCACCCATGAAAATCTGCGCAGGCGGCGCGTTGAACCAGAGGAAGCCGAGGCCCGCGCCCATCAGCGCTCCGCAAATCACCGCCAGCTCGCCGGTTCCCGGGACGAAATGGATCTGCAGGTAATTCGCAAAGACGGCGTTACCCGCCAGATAGGCGATGAAGCCGAAGGTGCCGGCTGCGATCATCACCGGCACGATCGCCAGGCCATCGAGTCCGTCTGTGATGTTGACCGCGTTGCCGGCGCCCACGATGACGAATGCGCCGAAGACGATATAAAACCAGCCGAGGTTGAAGATCAGATCTTTGGAAAAGGGAAGCGCGAGCTTGTTGGCAAGGCCAGGTGTGCCGAGGTAGGAGATCGCAATGCATGCCGAGGCGGCGATCAAAGCTTCGAGCGCCAGTCGCGAGCGACCGGAAAAGCCCTTATGCGATTGCTTCGTGACCTTGAGGTAGTCGTCGTAAAACCCGATCGCGCCAAAGCCGACGGTCACGAGGACGACGATCCAGACATAGTGGTTGGCGAGGTTTGCCCAAAGCAATGTCGACACGAGAACGCCCGCGAGGATCATCAGACCGCCCATGGTGGGCGTGCCGCGCTTGGTGAGCAGGTGCGACGCCGGACCGTCTTCCCGAATGGGTTGGCCCTTCCCTTGTTTCAGGCGCAGCATCGAAATGGTCCAGGGACCGAATAGAAATACGAACAGGATCCCCGTCGCCGTGGCGCCGCCGGTCCGGAACGTGATGTACCGGAAGATATTCAAGGGGCTGAAATAGGGGCTGAGTTCAGCCAACCAGGTCAACATCGTCTATCCTTTCAGCGCAGCGGCCAGAACGCCCGCGCCGTAACGTTCTTTGAGTGCCTTGACGATGAGCGCCATCTTCATGCTGAGCGACCCTTTCACCATCACGGCGTCGCCGGGGCGCAACGTCTCGCACACGGCCTCGATGAGTTCTGCCGAGGAATCCGCATGGGCGGCCACCATCGTATTCGGCAAGCGTGAGACGAGGTTCGTCATGAGAGGACCCGCGGTGAAAACCAGGTCGATCTTGTTCTTTTCGACCTCGGACGCGAGCGCCTCATGCAGGCCCGGGCCTTCATGGCCGAGTTCCTTCATATCGCCCAAGACCGCGATCCGGCGCCCCTGCCGACCCAGTTCAACCGCGCCCAGGTTCGAGAGCGCTGCACGCACCGATGCCGGATTCGCGTTGTAACTCTCGTCGATCAGCAGCACCTCTCCCTCACCCATGGACAGCATGGTGCGCTCACCGCGCCCGACCGGCGGCTTCAGATCTCCGAACGCGCGCGCCGCGCGGACAACGTCGGCGCCCAGCGCGTGAACGGTTGCAAGGACGCTGAGAGAATTCAACGCGATGTGACGTCCGGCCGTGCCGATCCGATATGAGAGCGGACAACCGTAGATCATCGCTTCGACCGCCGAACCATCGGGCGTCACCAGTATCCGTTCGGCCCGAATGTCGGCTTGCGCATGCTCGCCGAATGTGACGACCCGGCCCGCCGCCGACGCGAGCGCGTGTGTACGGAGGCGCTCGAAATAGATGCTGTCGCGATTGAGCACGGCGGTTCCGCCCGGCTGCAATCCACTGAAGATCTCGCCCTTGGCGTCTGCAATGCCCCACATGGATGGGAAGAATTCGATGTGAACCGGCTCGATCGTGGTGACGACAGCCACATGCGGGCGCACCATCGCGGTCAGCGGCAGGATCTCGTGCGCGTGGTTCATGCCGATTTCGAAGATCCCGAACTCGGCCTCGCGGGGTAGCCGCGCGAGTGTCAGCGGCACGCCCCAATGATTGTTGTAGGAGGCCACCGATGCGTGGGTGCGGCCCTGCTGCGACAGCGCGATGCGCATCGCTTCCTTGGTGCCGGTCTTGCCCACCGAGCCAGTAATCGCAACAATCTTGGCGTGGCTGCGCGCACGGGCCGCGATCCCCAGCTGGCGCATCGCCTCGAGGACGTCCGGCACCACGATGAGCCGGTCGCTCCCTGCGAAAGACGATGCCTTTTCCGCCGAGACGATGGCGGCAGCCGCACCCTTGTCGAGAGCAGAACCGACGAAATCGTGTCCGTCATGCACATCGCCCTTGATGGCGAAATAGAGATCACCGGGCGCGAGCGTGCGGGTATCGATGGACGCGCCTGACGCACCCGGCACACCTGCTCCGACCGCGCCCTCGATCGCTGCCTCGATTTCAGCGCGTCTCCAGAGGGGTTCACTCATCGCCGGCTCTCCCCGATAGCCGACCACAATTCATCGTGGTCCGAGAATGGCAGGGTGCGCTCGCCGATGATCTGGCCGGTTTCGTGTCCTTTTCCAGCTACGACCAGCACGTCCCCGGACTTTAGCTGCTTCACCGCCGTTCTGATCGCGAGCGCGCGGTCTGCGATCTCGGCTGCGCGGGGCGCCGCCTGCATGATTTCAGCGCGAATGGCTGCCGGATCTTCGGAACGCGGGTTATCATCCGTCACGATCACGATATCGGCTTTGTCGGCAGCGATGCGACCCATCAAAGGACGCTTTCCGCGATCGCGATCGCCGCCGCAACCAAAGACACAAACCAGGTTTCCGCGCGTGAAAGGACGCAGTGCGTCGAGCACGTGCGCCAGCGCGTCTGGCTTGTGAGCATAATCGACGATGCACAAGGCTCCGTTGACTTCGCCGACGGTTTCAAGCCGCCCCGCGACACCTTTGAGGCCGGACAAACCCTTCAGAACGTTCTGCGCCTGACCTTCTCCTTCGACCGCCAGCACGAGGCCCGCCGCGAGCAGCGCGTTCTCGACCTGAAAGGTGCCCAGGAGCGGAAGGCTCGTCTCGTACACCTGTCCGAATGCTTCGACCTTCAATTCCTGTCCAAATCCAACCGGACGTGCCTCGATCAATTTCAGCATCTCGCCCTGGCTGCCGGTTGTCAGCAGGGTCAGTCCACGTCGGCGAATTCCGTCGCGAAAGACATCCGCATAGGGCCCGTCGGCATTGACGATAGCCGGAGCGTTACTTGGCAGCAGCGTGTCGAAGAGGCGCAGCTTCGCGGCGGCGTAGGATTCGGTGTTGCCGTGATAATCGAGATGATCCCGCCCCAAATTGGTGAACCCTGCCGCGCGCAGCCGAACTGCGTCGAGGCGACGCTGGTCGATTCCGTGCGAAGACGCTTCCATGGCCAGATGGGTGACACCCTCCAGCGCAAGACGGTCGAGCGTCGCGTGAAGCGARACAGGATCCGGCGTCGTCAGCGAACCATAAGCGTTGCCATCCGACGTGATGACTCCCAGCGTACCGAGACTTGCTGATCTGTGGCCCAGAAAAGCAAATAACTGACGCACGAAATCGGCCACCGAACTCTTGCCGCTGGTCCCCGTTACGGCCACGATCGTGGCGGGCTGCCGCGGATAGTAACGCGCGGCGGCAAAGGCCAGCGAACGACGCACGTCCGGCACGCGAATGTACGGGAGGTCCCCGCGAGCTTCGGCTTCGCCAACAACGGCAATTGCGCCGGCGGCGACCGCCTGTGACGCGAAGGCCATGCCGTCGGCTTTCACGCCGGGAACGGCGAAGAATACCGAACCGGGCGACACGTTTCGGCTGTCCGAAGTGATGCCCGATACTGCCACCCTCCCCTGAAGACTGTCGCGCGCCTCCGGAATCAATTCGGCCAATGTGATCGATGGACCGGACATCAGCGCGTGCCCCATGCGCCAAGGCGAGACATGAGTGGGAACGGCTGGGCGGGAGGATCGAAGCGCGGCGGAACGCCCAGCAAAGGAGCAACTCGCTCGATCACGTCGCCGGTGACCGGGCCGGCGTTCCATCCGGCCGTCGAGAACCCGTAGGTGCCGGTGATAGCTTGCGGCTCATCCATGATGGTCAGGAACACGTATTTGGGCTTGTCGGCGGGCAGAACGGCTGTGAATGTCGTAAGATTCTTGTTCTTGGAATAACGGCCGTGAATCACCTTCTCAGCGGTGCCGGTTTTGCCACCCACGAAGAACCCTGCCACCGCGACGGCCGACGCAGACCCCGCCGGGTTCGATGCATTCAGTCGCAGCACGTAGCGCATTGCTTCGCTCGTTTCCGGCTTGATGACCGGCGTCGCAGTCGCAAGTGCTGTGGCGGCATCGCGCTTGAGGAACGTGGGCTTGATGAGATTGCCCCCGTTCGTGAGCGCGCCCACCGCCATCAAAGCCTGAAGCGGCGCCACCGCGAGCCCGTGGCCGAACGCGATGGTGACGGTGTTGAGCTCTCCCCAGCGGCCCGGGACGATCGGCTCGGCATTTTCCGGCAACTCGGTGGTCAGCCTGGTCAATTGACCCATCTTGCGCAAGAAGGCCTTGTGCCCCTCGACGCCAATGCCGAGCGCCATGCGAGCCGTGCCGATATTCGACGAGTGAATGAAGACCTCCGGGACGGTGAGCACCCGGTGCGTCGCGTGATAGTCACCGATCGTGAACTTGCCATAACGCAGACCGGCGCGAGCATCGAGGGAGGAGTTGATGTTGAACTTGCCCGAATCGAGTGCCATCGCGGTCGTGAGCGCCTTGAAAGTCGAGCCCATCTCGAAGACGCCGACATTGATTCGGTTGATCCTGTCGTCCGCGAGGGCGTCGACAGGATTGTTCGGGTCGTAATCGGGCAGGGACACCAGTGCGATCATTTCACCGGTGTTCACATCCATGATGGCGCCAGCCACGGCCTTGGCCTTGAACTTCGCCATGCCTTTCTGGAGCTCATCGCGAAGCGCGTGTTGAACGCGCAGATCGATGGAAAGTTCAATTGGCTTCAGATCCGCCGAGGTGATGTTGAAGCCGGCGCCGTTGAGATCCTGAAGCCCTTGGCTGTCGATATATTTCTCGATCCCCGCAATGCCCACATTGTCGACATTGGCGAAGCCGAGGACATGGGCCGCCGCTTCGGCGTTTGGATAGATGCGTTTGTTCTCGGGAAGAAAGCCGACGCCGGGAATGCCGAGACGATGAACTTCGGCCTGCTGACGCGGGGTGATTTCGCGCTTGACCCAGACGAAGCCTTTCTTGGTGCCGAGCTTGTTGCGCAGATCCGATGCGTCGACGTCCGGCAGCACCGCCGTCAGCAATTCGACGGCCTCGTCCTTGTCGATGATGTTGCGGGGTTCGGCGAAGACCGAGACCATCTTGACGTCCGTCGCGAGAATCTCCCCGTTCCGATCAACGATATCCGGACGGGCGGCTGAGATTTCCGAGGAGGTCACGCGGCGCATCTCGCTCGATGTATCGCTCGTGACCGCAAGATAGATCAGCCGTCCCGCGATGACGCAGAAGAGGCCGGAGAAGCAGACAGCCGCGAGCCCCACCCGTGCGGTGCTCTTGTCGACACGCATGCGAAAAAGCTCGCGCACGAGCCCGAGGACACCACGGCGTCGTGCTGTCTTCGTCCCTGTCAGATCGTTTTCGGGTTCTGGGGTCAAGGGCATTACCGTTTGGGAGTTTGCGTCGTCGGGGTGCGGGCGTCGCTCGTCTTGTCTTTCGGCGTTGCGGTCGGTTCAAGCAGCCCGAGCGCTTCGAGCTTCCGGCCGATCTCGTCCTCACGGCTCGGCCTGTTGGGGAGATCCGACAGCCGAGCAAGCTGCTGGATCTTCAGCGGTTGGAGATCCAGGTGCTGGTCGGCGGCCGCCTGCAATCGATCGGGCCGGTCGAGATATTGCCATTCCGCCTGCAGCACGGCGATGGCATCGCGTTCGCGTTGCACTTTCGATTTCAGCTTCGCAACCTGCTCGACATAGAACAGCGTCTCGTACTTGATCGAATATGCATAGCCCGCAGAGGCGATAAGCGCCGTGATGGCGATGAAATGCAGCAACCGTTTCACCGGCGCCCTCCCCGTTTTTCGGCCGTCTGCGGAAGTTCCGCCAGCATGGTGATGGCACTGAGCGGCTCTTGCGCTCGCGCGTCCGTCCGAGACCCCGCGCGAAGCTTCGCCGATCGAGCACGCGGGTTGCGGGAAATTTCAAGGTCGCTGGCGACGATCGGACCCCGCGTGATCGCGTTGAAGGTCGGCGCGGCAAGAGACGTCGTCGGCATATGACGCGAGCCGCCAGGCGCGCGACCGGTTCGCGCTGCGAAAAACTGCTTCACGATCCGGTCCTCGAGAGAATGGAACGTCACGACAACGAGGCGTCCGCCGGGATGGAGAATGCGCTCGGCTGCGTGCAATGCTCGTACAAGCTCGCCGAGTTCATCGTTGACGGCGATCCGCAGCCCCTGAAACACGCGCGTGGCCGGATGGATTCCGCCGGGCTCCTGCCAGATCAGAGAGGCCACCAGCTCCGCCAATTGCTTTGTCGTCTCGAACGGTTGCCGGCGCCGCGCCTCGATGACCGCGCGCGCAACCGCACGGGCGCGCCGCTCCTCACCGTAATGGTAGAAAATGTCAGCCAGTTCGGCTTCGGTGGATTCGTTGATCAGGTCGGCGGCACTGGGTCCGTCCTTTTCCATGCGCATGTCGAGAGGGCCGTCGTTGCGGAACGAAAAGCCCCGCGCGGCCTCATCGAGCTGCATGGACGACACACCGATATCGAGCACCACGCCGTCAACGTGATCATACCCTGCGGATAGTGCAATCGTGTCGAGATCGCCGAAACGCCCTGCGACCAGTGAAAGTCGGCGCTTGGCTTTCTCCACGAGAGCGGTTCCGCCGGCAATCGCGTCCGGGTCGCGATCGATGGCGATCACCACATTGCGGGGATTAGCATCAAGCATGGCGCGGGTGTAACCGCCTGCGCCAAAGGTACCGTCGATGAAAGTGCCGCCACGCTTGACGTCCAGCGTTTCGCAAACCTCTTCCAGGAGGACGGGGACATGACGGTTCGGTCCGCCAGCGGCTCCGGCTCCTGGGCCGTCGCCGCGTCCCATCATCGCTCCCGACCTCCTGGTGAGATTTCCTGCATTGTTCGTGGCTCCAATATCCGGGATCCCAAAACCTTTTTCAGTTCCCGCACCTTCGTGCGCGCCTCCTCCAAGTGCGCACGGAAGCGCGTTGGCTCCCAAATTTGAAACTTGTGACCGAGCCCGACGAACGTCACGGCATCGTCGATTTCGGCATGAACTTTTACTGACTCGGTCAGGATGACACGCCCTTCCGGATCTACCTTCAGGATCTCGCTCGTGCCGAACAAGGCGGTCGAGAGCTGGTCCCGTTCGTCCGAATAGGGTGAGAGCGTCGACAAGAACGCGTCGATCTCGTTCAGAAGCACATTGCCACCTGCATCCAACGCCGAGGCGTCGAGCGCCGGGTGCACATAGAGCCCCTCGAACCCATCCCGCGCCAGGACGGCGCGGAAAGATGCGGGGATTGAGACCCTGCCCTTCGAATCCAACCTGTTGGTGAAATTGGACACGAAGCGATTCATGGGCCGCGGCTCGCGCACTCCTGGTTGTCAGCCCTGCGGCACGCACGACAGGCGCACCGCTCCCCGCGGTCGGCGTGGACGCATCTTCTTGAAGGAACTGAACGGCGACGCGTGAGCGTCTGCCGCACCCTTCAGAGAACACCGTCCGCAGGATGATTTGGGATAACATGGGATATTATGGGCGTCAACGGAGCTGGGCGGTTCGGGATGCTTCTCGACAAGCAGTCCCCATGAGAGTCGCTTAGGGTTAATGAACCGTAAGCAGCCCAATGGTTTGCCTGGTCTTTTCGGCAAAAATCAGCCTGTGGACAAACTGTTGATGGAAAAGTGTCAGCCGGCCTGTAAGCCGGGTTTTGTAGGGCCCAGGCTTTCGAGGCCTGAACGTGGCGACCATTCCTCTGGGACGACCATTGCTGGCCACCTCGAGCAACCAACCCGGACGACGAGCCTGGAAGCAGGGCTTGGCGCGAACGCCTGTCGTCCCTATTCGGTCTTGCTCCCGGTGGGGTTTACCGTGCCGTGCGCATTACTGCGTCCGCGGTGCGCTCTTACCGCACCCTTTCACCCTTACCCCGCAGGTCCGAAGGCCTTTGCGGGGCGGTTTGCTTTCTGTGGCACTTTCCCTGAGGTTTCCCTCGCCGGACGTTATCCGGCACCGTGCTTCCATGGAGCCCGGACTTTCCTCCCCGGGCAAAACCCGAAGCGGTCGCCCGGCCGGCTGACGAAGGGGATGTGGTGCCAAAGGGAGGGTTGCGTCAACCCGCAGTCACTCGGCTTTGGCAATAATCGTCTTGACCTTGGCGCAATAAACCCGGGAAGCGTTGGTCATCGTCACGGCCCGGTGCCCGCCCTGATAACGCAAGATGGCGCCGCAGAGATCTCCGCCGGCAAGCTTGTAGGCCTGAGCGAGGTATTTCAGGCCAAACCGGAGGTTCGTCTCCGCATCGAACAAGCCGGCAGCATCGCCCGTATAGCCGAGGGATTGCGCGGTTCGAAAATTGACCTGGGTGAGACCAAGATGAGGACCGTTGCGCGCGCCGGGATTATAGCGGCTTTCGATACGGACCACCGCATCGGCCAACTCATAAGGCACGTTGTGCTGGCTCGCGTAGCGCACGATCAACGGTTTGAGCGTGCTCGCGCGCAGCGCATCTGCGAGCAGGTTCCGGGGAGCGGATTTTTCCACGATCGGGACTGGCTTTGCGGGAATGGAGGCCGTCTCCTCCGGATCCGCGGACGCTGCGGCGGAAGCACTTGTCTGAATCTCCGGCGGGACCAGACTTGAACCCTCGCCCCCTTCTGCGCGCACCGCATCCGCCGAGCCAAGTGCTACGATACCTACGCTGGCTATCGCGACCGTCCTGAAAAACTGATGCAAAGTCATGTGCGACACCCGCCAGCCATTATCTTCATCGACTTGCTGCGTGGTGTCGAAATCAGGCGAAGATGTGGCGGAACCAAACGCAACGATATTTAAAAACTTCCTAAGCTAGACAATAAAAACGGGAAAATTCGCCTTGGAGTATTGATTAATCCTTCGTCAATAGCCTGCGTGAATTTTAGTTATGTGAGCGGCGATCGAGCGGAACCGATTTCAGCAACGAGAGTTGGCGTCTGCGTAAGGTCAAGCTAAGTAGGGTTGGGCGTCTTCAGCCCTCAAATTTACAGGGAAGCTTCCATGAAAAAGATCATCATAGCGATCGCCGCTGGCGCGATGACCCTCTCAATGGCTGCCTGCAATACGCCAGGCGAGCGCGCAGTTGGCGGCGCCGCGATTGGCGGTCTTGCGGGCGCGGCAATCGGCGGCGCAGCGACGGGCCGCGGCAGTGGCGCTCTGGCCGGCGCAGCGATCGGCGCTGCCGGTGGCGCCATCGTAGGCGCCGGGACGGCCCCCGCACGTCCTTCCTGCCCTTACGGCTATTATCAGGACGCCGCCGGCAACCTTTATTGCCGCTGATCGCCCACGCGACGAATTTTTTGGGGTCGGGATTCTCCCGGCCCTTTTCTTTTGGCTGGTCCCTGGCATACGACTGAATCGCAATGATTCAATCGATCTGGGGTAAGTTGGGCGGCGCCGGCATCGGGCTCGCGCTCGGGGGGCCGATCGGCGCGCTGCTCGGCGGCGTCGCAGGCCATATGCTCGTCGACCGAGACGGCGCCATTTTCGGTCGCGTGCCACGAGACGTCATGTTCACGATGGGCCTGGTGGCTCTCGCCGCCAAGATGGCGAAAGCCGACGGCGTCGTGGTCGATACGGAAGTCGCCGCCTTCGAACAAATCGTCGAGGTTCCCGAAAGCGAAAAGACACGGGTGCGGAGCCTGTTCGAACTCGCGATGCAGACATCGGAAGGGTTTGAGGCCTATGCGCGCCAAATCGRCGAAGCCTTCGCCGACGAACCTGCCCTCCTCGAGGATGTGCTGGACGGTTTGTTTCACATCGCCAAAGCCGATGAAGCCATCCACGAGTCGGAATTCGCCTACCTGCGCGATGTCGCGACGATCTTCGGTTTCGACGACGGCAATTTCGAGCGCGTCGGGGCGCGCCATGTCCTCAACGCAGACGACCCCTATGTCGTCCTCGGCGCGGATCGTTCTCTGAGCAATGAAGAATTGAAGCGCCGCTATCGGCAGATGRCCGCCGACAACCACCCCGACCGTGAGCTGGCGCGAGGCCTCCCGCCCGAAGCCGTCAAGATTGCGACCGAGCGGCTGTCCGCCATCAACGCCGCCTGGGATCGCATCGCGGCGGAGCGGGGCATCCGGTGAGCGGGATTCTGCGCCCCGAAAGCCCGGTGGCCACCAAGGTATTTCCGTCCCCCAATCACGGAGAACGGAAGGACGGACGCCGTCCCACGCTGTTGATCCTTCACTACACGGGAATGCCGGACGCGGGAGAAGCCCTGCAATGGCTCGCAAACCCGATTTCGCAAGTTTCTGCCCATTACTTCGTGTTCGAGGACGGGCGCGTGCTTCAGATGGTCCCCGAGGCCCGTCGCGCCTGGCACGCCGGAATATCCGGCTGGAATGGAGAGACTGACATCAACTCCTCGTCGATTGGCGTCGAAATCGCCAATGCGGGCCACCCGGGCGGACTGCCGATGTTCCCGGACGGACAAATCGCGAGTGTCGCCGCGCTTGCCAAGGACATCGTCACCCGCTGGGGAATCTCACCCCACCATGTGCTGGCGCATTCGGACGTTGCTCCAGGGCGCAAGCTCGATCCGGGAGAAGCTTTCCCCTGGCAGCGTTTGCACGAGGCGGGCGTGGGCCATTGGGTTGCCCCCTCCCCGGTGCGGGATGGGCGCTTTTTTGCCCGCGGCGACAAGGGAATGCCCGTGGAGGCGCTGCAGGCCATGCTGGCCATGTACGGTTATCCAACGCGCATCAGCGGAGAATTCGACGAGGACACCGAGAAGGTGGTAGCGGCCTTTCAGCGTCACTTCAGGCCGGGGCGGGTGGATGGCGTTGCCGATGCGTCGACCATCACTACCCTGAGAGACTTGATCGCGCGACGTCCGCAAGCTGCCGGATGACAAAGAGTTAACTCGAATACTTCAGCATTTTCAGCCACAATCCTGACGCATGGCTTTCATGCGGCGAGGGACGAATAGCGTGCGCAGGACGTGGCTTTGGCTGACCGGTATTTCGGCGATCTGCGGGATCGCGGCTTTCCTCTTCTGGAATTCGGCCGGCGGAAAGGCGTCGGACGCGACCTATCGGCTGGCTGCTGTCGAGCGAGGCGATCTCATAGCCAGCGTTCGCGCCACCGGAACGCTTAATCCGCTCACCACGGTGCTCGTCGGCTCTCAACTCTCCGGCCAGGTCGTCGAAATTCTCGCCGATTACAATACGCCCGTGAAACAGGGCCAGGTCGTCGCAAGATTATTTTCCGAGCAGATCAAATCCCGCCGCGACGCCGCGCTGGCGGACCTTTCCCAAGCCAAAGCGGAACGCGATACCAAGAGCGCGCAGATCGATAAGGCAGCGGCGGCCTTGCAGCGTTCCGAAGCGCTCGGCGATGATCTGGCGGCGCAAAAAGACCGCGCGCGCGCCCAACGCGAAGAAGCGCAGCGAAACTTCGACCGGCAGACGGAGCTTCTCGCGCGCGCGGTGGGAACGCAGAATACGCTCGATCAGACGAAGACGCAGCTGGACATTCAGAAAGCCTCGCTGGTCTCGGCGACCGCGCAGATCGAGTCGAACCGGGCCGAAGCGGCGGGCTTGAGGGCCGATATCGCGTTGGCGAAAGCCGGACTGAAATCCGCCGAAGCCGTGATCCAACAACGCGAGGCGAAATTGCGCGATATCGAAATCGATCTTGCGCGAACGGACATCCGGTCGCCTGTCGATGGGGTCGTGGTGAAGCGCGATATCGACCTCGGCCAGACGGTAGCAGCCTCTCTTTCGGCGCCGACGCTTTTCACCATCGCGCAGGACCTGCGCGAAATCGACATCTACGCGAATATCGATGAAGCGGATGTCGGACGGATCAAACCCGACCAAAGCGTCAGCTTCACCGTGAACGCCTATCCGAACCGCACGTTCAGCGGCAGCGTACGGCTTGTCAGGCTGAGTGCGCAGACGGTGCAGAACGTGGTCACCTACACGGCGGTCGTTGGAGTCAAGAACCGGGACCTTGCGCTTCTGCCAGGCATGACCGCAAATCTTCAGATCTTGACCGATGAGCGCACCGATGTGCTGCGTGTTCCCAATGCGGCCCTGCGCTTCCGGCCGACGTCAACGCGCGGCATGGCACGCAGCGAACCGACGCAGACTCGATTGCGCGATGGTGACGCGAACGAGAGCGGCGGCAGCGGAACGGAAACGCTGGTCTACACACTCGATCAGGAGGGCGAGCCGCAGCCGGTGCGCGTCCGCATCGGCGTCACCGACGGAAGCTTCACGGAAATCCTTGGCGGCAAACTGCGGGAGGGCAATGCAGTCATCGCGGGCAATGCACCGCGGGGTGGATCGACTTCGGAGCCGACCGGTGGGCGGCCGGGAACGCGGCCACGCGCGCCGCGCCTGTTCTAGGACACGCGCAATGGCACTCATCGAAACGCGCGGACTGAAGAGAGTTTACAATCTCGACGCCGGACGCGTCGTCGCGCTCGATCATGTGGACCTCGACATCGATAAGGGCGATTTCGTTGCGGTCATGGGGCCCTCCGGCTCGGGTAAATCGACGTTCATGAATCTCGTCGGATGCCTGGACCGCGCAACGGAAGGTCAATACAGCCTCGGAGGGACCGCGATCGAGACATTGGATGCCGACGGCCTCGCGCGCCTGCGCAACCGCGAGATCGGTTTCGTCTTTCAACAATTCAACCTGCTGCCGCGACTGGATGCGCTGGCCAATGTCGAACTGCCGATGATCTATACGGGCATCGACCGTTCGTCCCGACGCGCACGTGCTCTCGATGCGCTCGGGCGTGTCGGCCTGGCGGACCGCGCCCACCATCGCCCCATGCAATTGTCGGGTGGCCAGCAGCAGCGCGTGGCAATCGCCCGCGCGCTCGTGAACAACCCGAGCCTTCTGCTCGCCGACGAGCCTACCGGAGCCCTCGACAGCAAGACCGCCGCGGAAATTCTCGCGCTGTTTCAGGCATTGAACCGCGACGGGACGACCGTTGTATTGGTGACTCACGATTCCGATGTGGGCCATCATGCCCGTCGCATCGTGCGCTTCAAGGACGGGCGCGTCACGGATGATGCGCGCCAAACTCCCGTGCTCGCCCGAGTCCCGGAGGCCGCCGAATGAGGTTGATCGAGGCGATCAGATCCGCGCTTGGCGCGATCATGACCAACACCCTTCGAAGCCTGTTGACGATGCTCGGCATCGTGATCGGTGTCGCGGCGGTGATTGCCATGGTGGCGATCGGGGCCGGTGCCCGCAATCTCGTCGACACGCAGATTCGTTCGCTGGGCGCCAACCTCGCCATCGTGACGCCCGGCAACGTGACGCAAGGCGGCGCGCGGCTTGGCGCCGGCGCGGCGTCATCGCTTACCGACGATGATGCAGATGCGATCCGGCGGGAAGTCGAAGGCGTGGCGGCGGCCGCGCCCTTCATCCAGGGTCTGACGCAAGTGGTGGCGGGGGGAAGCAACTGGGCGACACGCATCTATGGCATCGACCTCGACTGGTTCGACGCGCGCGAGTGGGATGTCGCCAATGGTCGGAGCTTCGACGCCGAAGAAATCCGCCGCGGCGACATCGTGATCATTCTCGGCGAGACTGTCGCGCGAAACCTGTTTGGCGAAGAGGATCCCATCGATCGGACCGTCAGGGTCCGCAACGTTCCGTTCCGTGTCATCGGCGTGATGGCGCCGAAGGGCCAATCAGCCTTCGGCCAGGATCAGGACGACGTGATCTTTGTGCCGCTCGATGCCGGGCGCCGTCGCGTCATCGGACGCAACTACGCGCGCGACGGTTCCGTCGGATCGATCTTCGTCAAATTCGATCGTGAGGAGGATATCGAACCGGGCATCGCGCTGATGACCGATCTCCTTCGGCAAAGGCACCGGATCACCGGCGACCAGGAGGATGATTTTGCCATCCGCAACCTCACCGAAATCGCCAATACGGCGACAGCATCCGCCAATACGTTGTCCCTGCTGCTAGCCGCGGTCGCGGCGGTTTCGCTGCTGGTCGGCGGCATCGGCATCATGAACATCATGCTGGTCTCGGTCACGGAACGGACCCGCGAGATCGGCTTGCGCCTCGCCGTCGGCGCGAGGCCGCGAGATATTCTGAGCCAGTTCCTGATCGAAGCTACCACGCTTTCGACCATCGGCGGCTTGATCGGTGTCGGGCTCGGGATCACCGTGGCTTACGTCGTAGCCAACCTCGCGGGATGGCCCTCGCTCGTATCGCTGAACGCGGTCGCAGTGGCTGTCGGGTTCTCGGCGATGGTCGGCATCTTCTTCGGCCTGTATCCCGCGCGGCGGGCCGCGCGCCTCGATCCGATCGAGGCACTGCGGCGAGACTAGTTATTCGGCCGCGATAATATTATAGGATGCGGGATCGTAATTCAGGATGGGCGCGAGCCATCGCTCCACCTCGGCGATGCTCATGCCCTTCCGCAACGCGTAATCCTCGGCTTGATCCCGCTCGACTTTCGCAACACCAAAATAGTACGAATCCGGATGCGAGAGGTAGAGCCCAGACACGGACGAGCCCGGCCACATGGCGTAGGATTCGGTGAGCGTCACGCCGATGCTCTTCTCCGCGCCGAGCAACCGGAACAGGGTTTCCTTTTCCGTGTGATCTGGCTGCGCGGGATAACCGGGAGCCGGCCGGATGCCGTGATATTCCTCCCGCACGAGATCCTCATTGGTCAGATTTTCGTCCGGCGCATAGCCCCAGAACTCCTTGCGAACACGTTGATGCATGCGTTCCGCGAAGGCCTCCGCGATGCGGTCGGCCAGTGCCTTCACGAGGATCGAGCGGTAATCGTCATTGGCGCGCTCGAACTTCTCGGCAATGCGGACTTCCTCGAGACCGGATGTCACCACGAAACCGCCAACGTAATCCGCCTTTCCGCTCTCGCGCGGCGCAACGAAGTCAGACAGGCACATATTGGGCTTGCCGTCGCGCTTCAGCAATTGCTGGCGCAAGCCGTGGAACACGGCGAGTTCCTGCTGGCGGCTTTCGCCAGCGTAGAGATGGATATCGTCCCCAACCGTGTTGGCTGGCCAGAAGCCGATCACAGCCTTCGGATTGAACCAGCGCTCGTCCACGAGGCGTTTCAACATCTCTTGGGCGTCTTCGAACAATTGCCGGGCGGCTGCTCCCTGAAGAGGATCGCTGAGGATAGCCGGATAGCGCCCGCGCATCTCCCAGGTCTGGAAGAAGGGCGTCCAGTCGATATACGGAACCAGCTCGCCGACATCGTAGCTGCGAAACACACGTGCGCCGGTGAAAGTCGGCTTCGGAGCCTGATAGGATGTCCAATCGATCTTCGGCTTGTTCGCGCGGGCTTTTACGAGCGGCAGGCGCTGCTTATCGATTTCGGAGCGCGCATGCGCGTCAGCCACCTTGCGGTATTCCGCCTGGATGGTCTGGACATAATCGGCCTTAGACTCACTCGAGAGAAGAGACGACACGACGCCGACGGCCCGGCTTGCGTCATTCACGTAGACCGCTTGGCCCTTGCGGTAATTCGGGTGAATTTTGACCGCCGTGTGGACTCGACTGGTCGTGGCACCGCCGATCAGAAGCGGGATGTCGAAGCCCTCGCGCTCCATCTCGCTCGCCACATTGGCCATCTCATCGAGCGACGGCGTGATAAGACCCGACAATCCGACGATGTCGACGTTCTCGCTGCGTGCCGTTTCGAGAATTTTCTGTGCCGACACCATGACGCCGAGGTCGATGACTTCGTAATTGTTGCAGGCGAGAACCACGCCCACGATGTTCTTGCCGATATCGTGGACGTCGCCCTTCACGGTCGCCATCAATATTTTTCCCGCGGTCGAGCGACTGGTATCGCCAAGGCGTGCCTTCTCCTCTTCCATGAAGGGCATGAGGTAGGCGACCGCCTGCTTCATCACGCGGGCAGACTTGACGACCTGCGGCAGAAACATCTTGCCCGCACCGAAGAGATCGCCCACCACATTCATGCCCGCCATCAACGGACCTTCGATGACGTGCAAAGGGCGCTCGGCGGCAAGGCGCGCCTCCTCGGTATCACGCTCGATGAATTCGGTGATGCCGTTGACGAGCGCGTGCTCGAGACGCTTCGCGACCGGCCAGCTACGCCATTCCAGATCCGCTGTCTTGATCGGCCCGCTCCCGTCACCCTTGAATCGCGCGGCCGCGTCGAGAAGGCGCTCGGTCGCGTCGTCGCGACGGTTGAGAACCACATCCTCACACAATTCACGCAATTCGGGATCGATCTGCTCATACACTGCAAGCTGGCCCGCATTGACGATCCCCATATCCATGCCGACCTTGATGGCATGATACAGAAACACCGAATGCATCGCCTCGCGTACGGGCTCGTTGCCGCGAAACGAGAATGACAGGTTCGATACACCGCCAGAGACGTGCACGTGCGGCAGCGTCTCGCAGATGATCCGCGTGCCCTCGATGAAGGCGACGCCGTAGCCGTTATGCTCCTCGATCCCCGTCGCGACTGCGAAAACGTTCGGATCGAAGATGATATCCTCGGGCGGGAAGCCGATCTCCTCGGTCAGGAGCTTGTAGGCCTTGGTGCAGATTTCGACCTTGCGTTCAAGCGTATCCGCCTGTCCCAATTCGTCGAACGCCATCACCACCACCGCCGCACCATAGGCGCGACAGATCCTCGCCTGGTCGAGGAAAGCCTGCTCGCCCTCCTTCATGGAAATGGAATTGACGATGGGTTTCCCCTGAATGCACTTCAGTCCCGCTTCGATGATGTGAAACTTGGAGGAATCGACCATGATCGGAACGCGCGCGATATCCGGTTCGGTCGCCACGAGATTGAGAAACTCAACCATCGCTTTCTCTGAATCCAGCAAACCCTCGTCCATATTCACGTCGATGATCTGCGCACCGTTGGCGACCTGATCGCGAGCGACGTCGAGCGCTGCCTGGAAGTCGCCGTTGGTAACCAGCTTGCGGAACTTCGCCGAGCCGGTGACGTTCGTGCGTTCTCCCACATTCACGAACGTGATCTCGGGCGTGAGCGTGAAAGGCTCAAGGCCCGACAAGCGCATCAGCGGCTTCACGCTCGGCACCCGCCGGGGCGCCTTTCCGGCGACGGCATCGGCGATGGCGCGGATATGCTCGGGTGTCGTACCGCAGCATCCGCCGACAACGTTGACGAGCCCTGCATCGGCGAACTCGGACAGCATCGACGCGGTGGCCTCGGGACGCTCGTCGTACAATCCGAACTCGTTAGGGAGGCCCGCATTGGGATATGCGCAAACCAGGGTGTCGGCGCACTTGGCGATTTCCTGGATATGCGCACGCATCTCGCGGGCCCCGAGCGCGCAGTTCAAACCGACCGAGAAAGGATCGGCATGCCGCACAGAATGCCAGAACGCGGTCGGCGTCTGCCCCGACAGCGTGCGGCCGGAAAGATCGGTGATGGTTCCCGAAATCATAATCGGAAGTTTCACGCCGCGCTCTGCGAAGACCTGCTGGATCGCAACGATCGCCGCTTTCGCATTCAGCGTGTCGAAGATTGTTTCGACGAGGATGATCTCGGAGCCGCCATCGACGAGTCCCCGCACCTGCTCCGCATAGGAATCGCGGACCTGGTCGAAGGTCACGGCGCGAAAGCCGGGATTGTTCACGTCCGGCGAAATGGAAAGGGTGCGATTGGTCGGGCCGATGGCACCGGCGACGAAGCGGCGGTGCCCATCCTGCTTCTGGGCCAGCAGAGCCGCCTCTCGCGCAAGCCGCGCTCCCTCGCGGTTCAGCTCATAGACGAATGCCTCCATGCCGTAATCGGCCTGTGCGATGGAGGTCCCTGAGAACGTGTTCGTTTCGACGATGTCCGCGCCGGCAAGAAAATAGTTCAGGTGGACTTCGCGGACCGCATCGGGCTGCGTGAGGATCAACAGGTCGTTGTTGCCCTTGACGTCCTGCCCCCACTCCTTGAACCGCTCGCCCCGGAAATCGGCTTCGGAAAAGCTCGAGCGCTGCAGCTCCGTCCCCATGGCGCCGTCGAGGACCAGAATGCGCTTCGCCGCGATCTCACGGAGAGCCCTTGAGACCTCGGCGCCGTTTGCCTGCGATGGACTAAAAGTCGTCATGTATTTTCTTTCGTCACGGCTCGAAACGATGCAGCAATCAAGTCTTCAATCCTGCTCGGCGAGGGTTCGTCACCGGTTACGCGGCGACCTTGTCGGCATGGTCGCGCAGTCCCAGGAGATGGCAGATGGCGTAGACGAGGTCGGCGCGGTTCATGGTGTAGAAGTGAAATTCATTGACCCCGCGATCCACGAGGTCGATCACCTGCTCGGCCGCAACCGCGGCCGCGATGAGCTTTCGTGTTTCCACGTCGTTGTCGAGACCATCGAACCGGGCCGCCAACCACGCCGGAATGCTGGCGCCGGTCTTGGCGGCGAAGTTCGCCGTCTGCTTGAAGTTTTGGACCGGCACGATGCCCGGGACGATCGGGATGTTGATGCCCCGAGCGCGGACACGGTCGAGGTAGCGGAAGTAGTGATCGTTATCGAAGAAGAATTGCGTGATTGCGCGGTCCGCGCCGCAATCCACCTTCGCCTGCAATTCGTCGATGTCGGATTCGAGCGAAGCGGCCTCGGGATGCTTTTCCGGATAGGCTGAAACCGAGACTTCGAATTCCCCGACGGCCTTGATGCCGGCAACGAGATCGCAGGTCCGGCGGTAACCTTGCGGATGCGGCGCGTAGGCCGTGCCGAGACCCCCGACGGGATCGCCGCGCAAGGCCACCACATGACGGACGCCAGCGTCCCAATATGCCGAGACGACACCGTCGACCTCCTCTTTCGTCGCCGCGACGCACGTCAGATGCGCGGCCGGACTGAGATCGGTTTCTCGAACGAGGCGTGACACGGTCGTGTGGGTGCGCTCGCGGGTCGAGCCGCCGGCACCATAGGTGACGGATACGAATTGCGGGTGCAAAGGAGCCAGACGTTCGATCGACGACCACAAGGTCGTTTCCATCTCGGGCGTCTTCGGCGGGAAGAACTCGAACGAAACCTTGATGGGATGGGATGCCTGGCGGCTGGGGCGGATCGTCAGCGGGGACATCAGGCGACCTCTCTGTTGGCTTCGGCCACAGGCCAATCCGTGGCGACCCGGCGGTCCTGTCCGAGCCAGAGCGAAACAATCAATTGTTCGTCGCCGTTGTCGGGCGGCGCGATTTGACGATTGGACGTGCAGTCGAGCCCGGCATCTTCGAGCCAGCCGGCGATCTGCTCGGAAGCGAAACCCAGACGCCGATGGGCCTGCGCCTCCCGCAGGAATTCCAGCCCGTGCGGCGCGAAATCCACCACCAGAACGCGCCCGCCGGGCGCCACGAGGCGCGCCGCCTCGCGGATCGCGCGGGCCGGATCATCGAGGTAGTGGAGAACCTGATGAATGATGACGAGATCGAACATGTTGCGAGGGAAAGGCGGCGCATAAATGTCGCCTTGCCGAAGCTCTATGCGGGACAGGCCGGCCTTTTCGAGATTGGCCCGGGCGACCGACAGCATCGCGTGGCTCGCGTCCAATCCCACGGTGCGCGATGCGCGCGGAGCCAGCAACTGGAGCATGCGGCCGGTGCCGGTGCCGAGATCGAGCAGATTGACGGTGGGCTTGTCGCCAAGCGCCTCGAGAACCGCGTCCTCGACCACGTGCTCAGGCGCGTGAAGGGAGCGCAGGCGGTCCCATTCGGGCGCGAGGCGCGAGAAGAAGGCTTGCGCCGCATGGGACCGCTGCGCGCGCACGGCCTCCAGACGGCTGCGATCGTCCAGCAGAAGCGGATCGGCACGGTTGAGGGCGTCCAGCATCGGTCGCAGGGTCCGGGCCGCAGCACCACGATCCGTCAGGCGAAAGAAGGCCCACGCTCCTTCACGGTGCCGCTCTACGAGCCCGGCCTCCGCAAGAAGCTTGAGGTGACGGGAAATCCGGGGTTGTGACTGGCCGAGAATATCGGTGAGGTCGGAGACGGAAAGCTCGCCGTCGAGCAGGAGTGCCAATATCCGCAGGCGCGTCTCCTCCGCGGCGGCGCGCAGAATGCTGAGCGTCAGGTCAAGGGAAGGGGCGGCAGCGCTGGACACGGCAAATTCACTCTCACATATAAAGATATATTTATATCTCTTCTGGATATTTCCGCAAGCGAATTAGCCGCTCAGCCAGGTTTCGCGGCGCTCGCATGCTTCGCGGCTATCACGAGGCCGAGGACCGCGGCGGCAACGATCCAAGCTGTCCAGCTAACAGACTCGCCGTTCAGCCACCATGCAAGCACGAGCGTGATAAAGGTCTGCAGCAGTTGGACCTGGCTCACGAGCGCGATGCCCCCGAGCGCTAATCCGGCATTCCAGGCAAAGAAGCCGAGATATTGGCTGATCACCGTCACATAGGCGAAACCGATCCAACTCCAGGCGGGAACGGCCAGCGGAGCGGACGGGAAAAGCCAGATCGCCACAGGCAGACTCAGCGGCAGCGCTACCACCAGGACCCAAGAGATGACCTCCCACCCAGCCATTCCGGTTTGAACAAGCTTGGCCGATAGGACATATCCCAGAGCCGTCACGGCCACCGCTGCCAACAGATAAATGTCCCCTACCCCAAGCGCGCCGCCTCCTTCGACGAGCGTAAAACCGACAACCAGGGCGGCTCCAGCGGCGGCGGCGAGCCAAAACGCGGCGCCCGGCCGCTCCCCAGCGAGCAGCGCACTCATCAGGGAGGTGGTCAAGGGCAGGATCCCCAGCACCACCCCGCCGTGGGATGCCGGCACTTCCTGCATGGCGAGCGCCGTGAAGCCCGGAAATCCCACAACGAGGCAGCCTGCGATGAGCACGAACGTCGCGATTTGCCTGCGTGCGGGGGGACGCCGCCGCAAAAGAACGAGTGTGGTGCCCGCAAGAAGCCCGGCAACCGCCGCGCGGCCGGCCGTGACGAAGTAAGGGCTCAGACCCTCGACCGCCAGATGGGTGAGAGGCAAGGTGCCGGCGAACATGCACACGGCCAGGAAGCCGAGCAGCAGGCCCAGAGTCTCGCGGGACATGGCGGCTTTCTAACGGAAGGGAGGTTCGTCGAAGCTTCGAAGCTTCCGGGAATGGAGCGATGAACGCTGGCCGCGCAACGTGTCCACGGCCGCCAGGCCAATCATGAGATGTTCGCTCACCGCGCGTTCGTAGAATGCGTTGGCGGCGCCCGGCAACTTGATTTCGCCGTGAAGCGGCTTATCCGAGACACAGAGAAGCGTTCCGTAAGGTACGCGCAGACGGTAGCCCTGCGCGGCGATGGTGCCGCTCTCCATGTCCACCGCGATGGCGCGGGACAGGTTGATCTGGCGGCGTTCCTGCGTCCAGCGGAGCTCCCAGTTCCGGTCGTCGTAGGTCACCACCGTGCCGGTGCGCAGCCGCCRCTTGAGCGCATCGCCGCGCTGCCCGGTGACATGTTGGGCTGCCTCTTGCAG
>NZ_JBFUHH010000052.1:0-29098 GCF_056402495.1 Microvirga sp. P4_A5
GCCCTGAGGATGTGACGGCGAAGATGTCGCCTGATCCAAGCGCTTGTCTCGTCCTTTCGATCTCCGCGGAGTTCATGAAACTGAACGCTGTCGAGAGCGCATCCGCGGCGGTTGCGGTCGGCAGGACGACGGTGAGGCTCCGATAGCGATTGCCCGGGCGGCCCGTTCGCGGATCGATGAGGTGGTGGAACCGGCCTTCACGGTCGAAGCGAAAACCGTAGGAGCCGGATGTGGCGACCGCCTTGTCGATGACATCGAAGGCTTGTCCCAAAGATTGAGGATCATCCGGGTTCGCGACGGCCACTCGCCACGGCGATCCATCCGGCCGCGATCCCATGGCACGCGGTTCGCCCATATCGACGATGCTGTGCTCGACACCGTCGAGCCGAAGCATCGCCACCACCCGATCGGTGATGAATCCTTGTGCGATGCCGTTCAGCGTCAGGGCCATGCCACGGTGGGGCAACACGATGCGATCCGCGTTGAATGTCACGTGTGCAAAGCCTACCCGAGCCAGCGTCGCCGCCACAGCCTCATCGGGTGGTCCCGTTGGATCCGCATTCGCGTTCGAGAAATGCTCGCGATAGAGGGTCCAGAGAGGCTGCACGGTCGGGTCGAACGCGCCGTGCGTGAGTTCGCCGTAGGTCCGGCATTGCGAAAGCAGCGTCACGAGTTCGGGTGGCGGGGCCACCAGGACGCCGTTCCGATTGAGGGTGACCAGCGTGGAATCGTCGCGGTAAAGGCTGAAGATGCGTTCCAGTCGCTGCATCTCGGAGATCGCGCGGCGGATGAGTTCATTCGCTGCGGCACGATCATGGTGATGGATGCGAAGCGTCGCGACGGCTCCCATGGCGTGGCCGCGCCACTCGACGAGTTGGCCGCTCGCGCGCGTTGGGCTCGCCCCGGGAAAGAGACTCAGTCCGGCGGCGGCAGCGGTTATACCGATGGCGCGTCTGCGCGTGATCGACGGGAACATGGTGGCGTCCTCAATGGACATGGCTGCCTTTTGCGGCGGGTGCCGCGGGCGCGTGATCATGGGGCTGCGCTGTCGCCGGCGGTCCCACGGCGCCGGTGGCATCGGTCTCGTCGCTGAGCACGTATCCCTTGGGGACTTCCGCGAACGAGACGATACGGCCGCCATTGCGGGAGGCGAATGTCTCCGCCGCTTTCCTGTCCGAGAACGGAACGAGTTCATCCGCGCCCATGCCGCCTTTCATGCGGCTTTCGATCACGAACACGGCCTGACGGGCGTCGATCCAATTCTTGATCCCGGGTTTCTCCCAGCTGTCGGCCTTGCCCATATCCGACACGTAGATTGCACGAATGTCCTTCGGTTCCTCAGGCAGCATGGTGAAAGAAAGCGTATCGCGGGCGGACGAAAACCACACCGGTTCCTCGCGGCTCGCCAGAAGAATTTGGCCTTTTGGACCCGAATGTTCGACGACATTCATGCCGCAATAATGTCCGATCGCCATCGCAGTCAGATCGTGGGGGGGCGGGGGAGCGGCCGCCTCTTTCTTGTCGTTGCAGCCAGCCAGCGCGAGCGCTCCCACCAACAGGAGCGGAATGCTGATGAATTTCATAGTTCTCTCCTCGAAAACGCGAAGGCCGCGAGCGCGAGTGGCGCGAAGGTCCAGGCTGCAAGCGCCGCGAGTAGCACGGGCAGGCTGAGGGTGGTGTTCTGGGCCACCCCGGCCATTCCCGAAAACGAACTCACGTTTGCAAAGCCCGTCAGGTTGAACAGGCGGTAGATGTCGGTCGGGTTTAAAAGAAGCAGCGCATTCAGGACGCCGCCCGACACGATCCGGCCTTGGTCGACGACGAGGATACCGAGGAGCGCCATGTCGTAGATGAGGACGAAGAGAAGCCAGATGCCGATCGCAATTCCGGCAGCCGTCCCGCGATTGGCGACCAGTGCGCTCACCAGATAACCGACAGCGATGAAGATGGCGCCTAGCATGATCGACGAGCCGACCATGGAAGCGAACGCGGTCCAGCTTTCCGCATCGATCGCCGTTCCTGCCACCGCGAGGGCGCCGGCCGCGGCCCCGTAGCCGAGGAGTGTCGCGAAGGCAAGAACCGCCAGATGGCCGACGAATTTGCCGAGAAGCACTTGCCAGCGCGCGATCGGGTAGCTCAGGAGCAGCAGCATGGTGCCCCGCTCCATCTCTCCTACGATCGCATCGTGGGAAATCAATAATGCGATGAGCGGAAGCAGAAAGATCGTGAGGCTCGACAGGCTCACGATCACCACATCCAGCGCGCGCACCCCGACATTGCCTGTCGGGGCGCTGCCGAGGAACGTCAGCGACAAAGCGAGCGCCGCGAGGAGCAGCGTGGTGGCGAGAACCCAGCGGTTTCGCAGGGCTTCCTGGATTTCCTTGCGGGCGACAATCAGCACGTTCTTCATGGTGCCGCCTCCTGCGTCCGAAGGAAGTGGGCGTAAAGTTCATCCAGCGTCGGCGGGAACACGTCGAGGTCCTCGACCGATTCTCCCTCGCTCGTGGCGCGCCGAAGGATAGCGATTTTCTCCTCGGGTCGCGCGTCGATCTCGACCAAGTGTCCGTTGATCCGGCGCCAGTCGCCGCCGACCGGCCCGAGCCAATCGGCAACGCGCGACAATCCGCCGTCGCTCAACCTCAGGCGAATCCGCGTCGGCAGCCGGGCCACCCGGCGCAGGTCGTCCAGCGTTCCATCGGCGACCTTCACGCCCTGGTTCATGATGATCACGCGACCGGCGCGCTCCTCGAGCTCCGTCAGCGCGTGGGACGACAGAAGCACTGTCGATCCTCCAGTGCTCAAATCCTGCACGATTTCGTAAAAGCTCTGACGGAGCGCCGGGTCCAGCCCCGTGGTCGGCTCGTCGAGGAGAAGAACACGCGGTGCGCCGAGCAGCGCCTGCGCGAGGCCGAGACGCTGGCGCATCCCCTTCGAATAGGTGCCCACGCGCCTGTCGGCCGCATGAGTGAGGCCCACGCGTTCGAGCAGCACCAGCGCGTCGCGCAGCGGCTCGCGCTTCAGCCGGGCATAGAACGCCAAGGTCTCGCGCCCCGTCAGGCCGGTGTTGAACGACACGCTCTCCGGCAGGTAGCCGAGCCGCCGACGAGCGGCGAATTCCCCCGCCGAGGGGTCGTCGCCAAGCACCCGGATGCGCCCGCCCGTCGGGCGAATGAGTCCGAGCATCAACTTCAGCAGCGTGGTCTTTCCAGCGCCGTTATGCCCCACGAGCGCGATCGTCTCGCCTTCCGGCAGATCGAACGAGACGTCGCGCACCGCCTGGACCTTGCCGTAGCGCTTGACGACGTGGTCGAGTTCCACTGTCGCGGTCACTGGCGCGCTCCGTGAAGATAGTCCGGCCGGCGTGTGGGCGCCATCAAGGGATGGCTGTCGACGACACCACCCGGCAGAAGCGCGGGGAACTGCGCCTGCGCCCAGCGGATGACCTGCACGGCCGGCGAATTGGTCAGGACCTTGGCTTGCGGCGCGGTCCACAGAACCTTGTCGATGAGGTCGTTCGGCCGATACGCACTGTCGCCGATCCCGTCGCCATTGAGATCGAAAGCCGGGTTGTCGCTCCAGTAATTCCCGCGCTCGCCCTTGGACCAGTCGAGGTAGCGGGTTCCGACATACTTGACCTGGTTTCGGTTGTTCAGGAAGGCATTGTCGACGAGCTCGTTGCGCTCGGACCCCGCCGTGAAATGGATGCCGATCTCGCAGCCCTCGAACCAGTTGCCGACGAACCGGTTCTGGTTGGCGTTGTAGATGAAGACGCATTTGGTCGGGCCGGGCCGGGCACCGGCCATGTCGATGCGGGGCTCCGGCGTTTCCGGCACAGCATGTTCCCTGGCATCCTTGGTGCGCATTCCGGATGTCGCCCAGCGTTCGCCGGATTGGAGACGGCCGAGCACCATGTTGTTGGTGATCTGTGAGCCGTTGGCGTAATTGAACAGGAAGCCGTGATCGCGGTCGCCGTCCGAGACATTGCCGCTGACCTTCAGGCGGTGCGAGAACATGATCGCGAATCCCACCGTGTTGCCGACCGAAACGTTGTCGGTGATCTGGCTGTCGTTGGTGTACATGTAGTGAATCGCAAATCGGAGGTCCCTGAAGCGGTTGCGGCTGAAGTCGTTGCGCTTGCTCGTGATCGAAAAAATCCCGTCGCGTCCGTAGCGAATGTCGTTGTCCAGAACCTTCGCGCCGGTCGCGTTCCACACCGAGACGCCGTTGCCGGCCTCGTTGACGCGGCCTTCCTCGAGTCCCACGATCTCGTTTTTCTGCGCGACGGCGTTCTCGGCGCCGTGCAGATAGATCCCGTAAAGGTTGCCCTCGATCTTGTTGCCCTCGACGAGGGCTCCGGTCGCGGTATTCTCGACGAATACGCCGGCGTCCATCGCYTCGGAATCTTTCCCCGAGCCGCGAATCGTCAGCCCGCGCACGACCGCCCCGGCGGCCGAGACGGTCACGACGCTGCCCTTGCCGGGTCCGGTCAGCACCGCGCCGGGTTCGCCCAGGAGTGTAACGCGGCGCAGGATCCGCACAGGTCCGCGATGTTCGCCGGACTTCAACACCACTGTGTCGCCGTCCGACGCCCTGTCGAGGATCTCCTGGACGGTCGATTCCCCGGGGTTCACGGCGAATTGCTCCGCCGTGGCATCGAGCGCGAGGCTGGCGGCAAACGTTGCCGCCAGCGCCAGACGCAGTGTCATGCCATCACGGCGCATGCTTCAGGACGCCTGCGGCTCGACGAGCATGCGGCCCACCATCTCCATGTGCATCGCATGGCAGAACCAGGAACAATAGTACCAGTAGACGCCGGGGCGATCGGCCCGGAACGAGACCGACGCGGTCGCCTGAGGGGCAACCTCCATGTTGATGCCGTAATTGATGATGCAGAACCCGTGCGTGAGGTCCTCGACGTCGTCGATGTTGGTGACATAGACCGTGACGTCCTCGCCCTGCTTGACCGTGAAGTCCTCGAGTCCGAAGGCTGGAGCCGCGGAGGTCATGTAGACGCGCACCTTGCTGCCGTCCCGCACGACCTTCGAATCGACCATCAGGTCGACGCCATCGGCCTTCGCCTGCTGGACCGCATCGGCGAAGAAGGGGTCGTCGCGCTTCCAAGCGTGCACGGGGTTGATCTTCGACCGGTGAACGATCGTCGCGTCATGCGGCTCAGCGAAGCTCGGGCCGTCGTGAACGAGTAGCATCTTATCGCCGGAAATGTCGATCAGCTGGTCGTTCTCGGGTTTCAGCGGCCCCACGTTCAGGAACCGATCCTTCGAGAACTTGTTCAGCGAGATCAGCCATTTTCCGTCGGCCTCCTTGGTCTGACCCATCGAGGAGTGGTTATGGCCCGGCTGGTAGTGAACGTCGAGTTTCTGGATGACCGGATTGACCTTCTCGCCCTTGAAGGCGCGCTTGGCGAGATCGATGTTCCATTTCACGACCTGGCTGTCGAGGAACAGGGTCGTGAAAGCATTGCCCTTGCCGTCATACGCGGTGTGCAGCGGGCCGAGACCGAGTTCCGGCTCCGCGACGACGGTATCGCGCGGCTGGATCTTGTCGTCGAACAGATCGTCGAACTTGCGCACATCGAAAACCGTGACCGTCGGCGAGAGCTTGCCGTTGGCGACGACGTGAATGCCGTCCGGCGCCGTGTTGATGCCGTGCGGGCTGTTGGGCACCGGGACGTAACGCGTGAATTCCGACCCCTTGCGGCCATCGAGCACCGGCACGCCGCCGATGGTTTCGAACTTCCCGGCTTTCACCGCTTCCTCGATCCGCTTGAGATTGAAAATGACGACCCAGTCCTGCTCCTTGCCCATCATTTCCGCCAGGGTGACGCCTTCTTCGGAATTGTAGCAGGTTGCGAAGGCATATTTGCCCTGGTAATCGGCGTCGACGTTGTCGAGGTTGCCAGCGACCTTGATCTGCCACGCAACCTTCATGGTGTCGCCGTCGACCGCCGTGAAGATGGACACGTAATCCTTCGTATTGGTGAGGTTCTTGCCGTCGTTCGGGACTGGTACCCGATCCTCGCCATTGCAGAACACGTAGCCTGTCTTGGGGTATTTCTGAACGCGCAAGCCATGCACCGAATGCTGGTTCGGCAGCTGGATGATCTTGTCGCATTTCATCACGTCGAGGCGGATGCGGCACACGCGCGTATTCGCCTTGTCGTTGGCAAAAAGATAGCGGCCGTCATAAGTGCCGTCGGTGAAGGACAGATGAGGATGGTGCAGATCGCCGTTGAGGTAGGTCTCACCCCTGTTCTTCAGGAACTCCCGGGTTTCGGGCGTGAGGTTTTCGGTGAGAATCTTGCGGCTCTCGTTGGTTTGCCCCCAGCCTGTCGCGCTGTCACGGTTGAAGACCGGGATGCGCATGAGTTCGCGCATCGAGGGCAGGCCGACAATCCTGACCTCGCCGCTCTGGCCGCTCGAGAAGAACGTGTAATATTCGTCGAGTTCTCCGGGCTTGACTTCATACTTGTTGGCGGCGGGAGCGCGCGCAGCCGGCGCGGGTTGAGTTTGCGCCTCCGCGGGCGTGATGGCGCCACCCTGGCCAAGGCCGACGCCGGCCGCAACGCCGGTCGCACCGACGRCGACGGCCGCGGTCGTGCCGAGCATATCGCGGCGGCTGAGACCATTTTTCTTGCCTTGTTCGTTATCCATGGAAGTCTCCTCCTCGTTCATGAAGTCGTGGTCGGAAGTTCTGCGGTCGTCGGCTCCCGGACCGGTTTTCCCGAATGCGTGATGACAGGCTTAGCGGGTCCGCTGGCGTCTTCTTTGTTCCCGCGCATAGAAGGCGACGAAAGTGCCTCGCGTTTCTCGCGCTTCAGCCTGACCTGGATCATGTGAGGGCACCGGTGGTCGTCGTGGTACAACTCCTGACAATGCATGCAGTAGATGCATTCGTTGACGTTGATGTGTCCCTCGGGGTGGATCGACTGAACGGGGCATTCCTTCGCGCAGCGCTGGCAAGGGGAACCGCATTCGGGCCAGCGCTTCAGCCATTCGAAGGTCCGCATGCGTCCCGGAATGGCGAGTGCCGCGCCCAGCGGGCAGAGATAGCGGCAGAAGAAACGCTCGATGAAGAGGCCTGCCGCCAGCAGCGTCAGGGCGTAGATCACGAACGGCCAGTCGCGGACGAATTTGAGGATGATCGCCGTCTTGAAAGGCTCCACCTCCGCCAGGGTCTCGGCAAAAGCCACGGAATAGAGCGACAGGCCGAACAGGCCGATGAAAATGATGTACTTGATCGGCCAAAGGCGCTCGTGCAAGCCCCAGGGCACCGTGATCTGCGGTACCTTGAGCCATTGCGCGATGTTGTTCAGCAATTCCTGCAGCGCGCCGAACGGGCAGAGCCAGCCGCAAAACGGACCGCGTCCCCAGAACAGAAGGCCGACTGCGATGGCCGCCCACAGGATGAAGATGAGGGGCGCGGAGAGGAAGAACTCCCAGCTGAAATCCGTCAGCAGCGAGTTGCTGAAGGTCAGGACGTTCACCACCGAAAGCTGGGCGTTCGCGTACCAGCCGAGCCAGACGAGCGTGAACGTGAGATAGGCGCGGCGCACCCACACGTACACTTTGGGGCGTCGCACGAGATTGTCCTGGAAGAAGAAGATCGCCGTCAGAACCAGAAGAGCCAGAACCGTGATGGCGATGGAGACGGTGTTCGTCCTCCAGATCTTCATCCATAGCGGTTCCTCGATCGCACCGGCTGCGAGGGCGTCCGCATCATTGAGCGGCGTTCCGGCGGGCGCTGTGGCGGGGGCCGCCACGCTCGTCTGCGGTTGAGGCTGCGCTTGAGCGGAAGCGGGAGCGGGAACCGGCTGCTCGATGCGCAGATAGGGGTCGGGAAGCGTATAGCCGAGGTCGAAGGTCAGAAAGGCTTTTTCCCTCGTCCCGATATTGCGCTGCACCATCAACTGCAACTGCCACGGCTCGGTGAGGTCGAGCTTGAAATCGTCCGGCATGACGAAAAGCGCAATTTCCCGCAGATCCGGCGCGCCTTCCGCCGCAAGAGAGCCGAGCCGGGTGTGATTGCGGTCCCTGAACCGCGTGCTCTGGCCCTCCTGCAGCAGTTCGATGCGATCGAAGATGCCGCCACGGACATAACCCGAGCCTTTAAACGAATACGCGCCTTCGCCGGCCACGACGATTGCCTGCTGGTCCGGCTTGAGCCGTGCCTTCAGACGTTCATAGCCCTCATTGCCCAGCAGGCTGCGGCCGATGGTCGGCACGCTCACGGGCGCCACATAGAGATCGATGAAGCTGTCGCCGGCCTCGCCCGGCTCGGGGTTGTCGGCCGCGGCCTGATTACCGGATTTTACGAAGGCTTCGTTCACGTCGCCGATGGTCAGCGCCAATCGGCGCACGGAGCTGTCGCCGAGCAGCGTTTCCCACGTCTTGATCTCGCTTTTTGTCAGGTCGACGCTTTTGGCGATCGCGGGCGCGGCGGCAACTGACGCCAGTCCGCTCGATCCGACCCGGCCGCTGCGGATGAGCCGCACGGCCGAACGCACCACGCTGTCGCCCATCACCAGAACAGTCACGGTGGCGCCGCTCACGATATCGACCTGCGGCGGGCGTTCCGCGCCGCGTGCAACCGCCACCATGTCCCTGCCGATCAGCGTGTTCATCGCGTCCAGAATCCGCTTTTCCGGAATTCCGACGAGGACGATGGGCTCCTTGTGATCGACGAGTTTGATCCCGCGAACCACTCCTTGCGGATCGATGCCCACCAGGATGTGAATCGGCTTACCCGAATATCCGACCGAATTGACGAAATCGGCGTTCAGAAAAACCTGTCCAACCAGCCGATCGCCCTGATAGGCGGGGATCAGCGGCGGGTCACCTTGAGGCGGTCCGAAACGGTCGGCTCCCGGAATGAGTTCGCCCGGTTGAGCCTTCGGGAGAAACTCCTGGACACGGCTCGCCGCCGAGACCTGGTTTGTGAATAGGAGGAGCAGGAGCGTGACGGCCAGAACGGAGAACACGCGATCGATGCGGAGTTTGGAAAGATCGCGAAACGCGAAAAAATTTGGATGAGCATTTGGCAACAGGGTACCGTCCAACTCCACGTTCGTGTTCTAAGATTAGAAACCTAACGCATCGCGACGACAGTTCGTTTCGATCGCAAGCGACGTGAAGCTACAGTAACGCTTGCGATGGTCGGTACATTGATCCAACGCAATTTGACGACCACATATTCCTCCTGTCAACTCATACCGCACGGTGGAACGGGAGGACTTTGCGATGTCATTGTTGAAGGTCGAGCCGCAGCGCGCCGTAACCTCCCTCGATGAGCTTTTCGCGATCGCGTATTCTCTGAAGCATCAGGCAGCGTCCCGTTACGAAGAACTAGCGCTGCGCATGCGCTCCGCCGGCCAACTCGAACTCGCAGAAACCTTTCAACGACTGTCGCTGCAAGAGCGCAATTATCTGTCGAATGTCGTTCATCGGGCTGAGGCCGCAAAAGGAAAAACGCCGGACGTCGCCCATTTGTCGTGGACGCTTCCCGAGACGTTCGACGACGAGGGGGCGATGACGGCAGCGCCTGAAACGCAGACCGGCTATCGGGCGCTTTCCATGGCGGTTCGAAACGAGGAGCGCGCCTTCGCGTTCTGGAGTTACATTGCGTCCCAGGCGGAAAAACCCGAGATCAGGCAGGCAGCCGAGGCGATGGCGCATGACGAACTCGAGCATGTTTCAACGCTTCGGCGCGAGCGTCGTCGCGCGTATCACAGCCAACGCACGCAGGCCCCGGTTCCCACCACGAACGGCCTCGGCGATACCGCAGCGCTCGAGAACCGCCTGGCGGTGATACTGGACGATCTGTCGCGTGAGGTGGGCGAGGGGGATCGGGGACAAATTTCGAGATTTGCCGCCGAAGCCCGCAGGGCCGCGAAGGATCTCGCGGCGAGTTCCCTGACGCTCATCGCGCTGCCGCCCGCGACTTCGACCATCGAGGATCCGTTGGTGCTCGCCGAAATCCTTGTCGAACGCTATCTCGATGCGGCCGATCGCCATCAGGATGAGGCGGGCTTGATGCTGGCGCAGACGCTGGCTTCGCAGGCGATCAACCGTCTCGCGTGGCTGCGGGCTCATCTCAACCGGTCGGAGTGATTGCGCATTCCTCGACGGTCGATCAAACGGCGCGGCTATGCGTTCGTCCTGAACCCTCCAGATAGGCGTCGAACACGGACGCGACGCTGCGAACGAGAAAGCGCGCTTCGTCGGCGATCGAGATGACCTCTCCGTCAAGACGGATGATACCGTCTTCCTGCAACTCGCGCAGACGCGGAAACGAATGGAGGAAGACACCCGGCACGGTGCCGTGAGCGCGGCAGACCTGCCCCACATCGACACGGAAATCGCACATCATGCGTTCGATGAGGTCGGCGCGGAGACGATCGTCGGGAGAAAGGGCGTATCCCTTCATAGTCGCGAACTCGCCTCTCGAGACGAGTTCGGCGTAGCGTCCCAGCACGACTTCGTTCTGGATGTAGCCCTGCGCCAGACGCCCGATGGCGGAGGCTCCGAAGCCGAGCAGGATGTCGCTCGGATCCGTGGTGTAGCCCTGAAAGTTGCGGTGCATGACGCCCTCTGCCTGAGCGTGCGCCATCGGATCCTCCGGCAACGCGAAATGATCGAGGCCGATGCGCCGATAGCCTGCCTCGAGCAGCGTCTCGGCGATCGCCTGTTCCTGTGCGTGTCGGGCGGCGCCGCCGGGCAACGCGGCCTCGTCGATCTTGCGCTGGTGTTTCTTGAATGTCGGAACATGCGCATAGCCGAACACGGAAAATCGATCGGGGCGAATATCGAGACATTGCCGCACGGTGTCGATGCAGGAACGAATGGTCTGGTGCGGCAGGCCGTAGATGAGATCGAAATTGATGCCGCGCACGCCCGCCGCGCGCAATCCGTCGGCGGCTTCGGCGGTCTGGGCGACGCTCTGCACCCTGTTGATCGCCTGCTGCACGATCGGATCGAAGCTTTGGATTCCAAGGCTTGCCCGCGTGACTCCGGCTTCGCGCAGTGCGTGCATCATCGCCCGGGTCAGCGTGCGCGGATCGATCTCGACGGCGATTTCAGCTCCATCGCGCAGGGAGAACTGCGCCGCGAGGAATTCCGATAACGCGATGAACTCGCGCGGGTCCATGATGGTCGGGGTTCCGCCGCCGAAATGGACATGGCCCACCGGCTGCCGACGCCCGAGYCCGCCTGAGACGAGCGCGATTTCGCGCCGCAGAACCGCCAGATAATCGACGATGGGCGCATCGCGCCGGGTGATGGTCGTGTGACAGCCGCAATACCAGCACATTGCGCGGCAGAACGGGACATGCAGGTACAGCGAGGCCGTTGTGTCCTGTGGCACCTCCGCCAGCCAATCCGCATAGGTTTCTCCCGTGATCGACGGGGAGAATTGCGGTGCCGTCGGATAGCTCGTGTAACGCGGCACGCGCTCGTCGCCGTACCGGGCCGTCAGGTCGTTCCTCATGAGGCGCCTTCCTGAAAAATGTGGATGGGCGCAATCCGCTTTGCGGCGGCTATTCCCGATCGACCGCAGAGCTAGAGGAATCTTCGCCGGACCTCTTTGATTTCGCGCAAAGAAACGACCGATCCGACCCGCTGCGGCACGCTTTTCTCAAATCCCCGCCAAGGGATCGACCCCGATGAGGAGCGCGTGGCCTTGAAGGATGAACCAACCGTAGAGAAGTGCGGCGATCAGTCCTGCGCGTCCAAGGCTCCGCAGGCGGGCCGGCGATGCCCTCCCGGCGGCCATCGCCCCGAAGGGCAGGATCGAGGTCTCGCGGCTGAGCGCATGCCAGCGCTCCCGCCCCAGGCGCCGCCTTGCCTTCGCGTCGAGCAGGAAAAACCCGACCACGGAGAACAGCGCCATGCCGCCGAAGAGAATGACGGTCACGAGGTCGCCGTTGGGCGGAATGTGAGCCAGGGACCAGAGCAGGAAGGCCCACAGCACCGGATGACGCGTGATCGTTGCGATTGCGCCGGGCGTGGACCCCGACCGCAGCGAGATCGACAAGGGATTGGGCGTCATCAGGCCCGCGACCAGAAAGAAGGTGGCGACCGCCATGACGACAAAGGCCAGATGCCACTGCCATGGGGCCGGATCCCAGAGAGAAACCGCATCGGCCCGTCGGCTCGCTGCGACCACCCAGACGAGCAGGATCAACGACATCACCGAATAGAGCGACAGGTACACCCTGCGCCCGAGCCGGGCGACGAGGCGCGAGCGCAGGCGCGGAGCGGCGGGGATCAGATGCGCCACAAGAAAAGCACCCATGGCGACCAGAAACTCCGTCATGACGGGCTGATCGGGTGATGCTCAACGCCTGCCTTGCGACGTTTCACATTCAGCCCGACCGTCAACGAAAAAACCGCGAGGGCGAGAATGGTGAGGATCCCGCTCCATCGCCGCAAGGCGTCCCACGCCAGCAAATCTCCGATCCCGCGCATGGTAAGCGACGCGTGCAGCAGGGCCAGCGGAGCGTAGAGGGCCGGCCGATAGGTCGCGCGAATTCCCGTCACCGCGGGAAGGATGACGAGAGCGTGGCCAAACACCATGGACAGGGCGAAACCGATGAGAATCGCGTGAAGGACAAAGTCATAGGTGTGGGACACCGCGGCATCCGGCGCGGCGAGAAGCGCCACGCCTGACAGACCGAGCCACATATACCCCGACATCATGCAGGCCGCGGAGAAACGCGTTTGCCCCTGTCGGCGAAGGTTGCGGCTCGCAATGTCGTGCCGGAGGAGCCATGTCGTGACGAGCAGCAGGGCGAGACCTTCGATCACAGCGCCGTTATGCGTCATGAGGCCGTTCTGCGCACCGGCGATGAGCAGCCCGATGACGAACAGAAACATCACCTCGCTGCCCCGCTTCGGAGCCGCAAGACGACTCGATTCGAGCCGCTCGCCGGCAATGGTCAAAATCAGAAAAGCGAGCCACCATCCGGCCACATCAGGGATGGGATTGCCGATCAGCCAGAGCACATTGCCGCAGAGYCAGGCCAAAGCGCCGAAAAGAAGCGCACCGGTAAAAACCGCCGGCTGCTGAATGGTGATCGCCAGAGAAGTGCCGGCCAATATGGCCGAGGCAAGTACATAGAGGCCCGCCCCCAAAGCGGGCGACGGCCCCAGCAGCAGCGCGACTGTGCCGAGTCCCGACAGCGTCGGCGCCGCATAGGACCAGCGCCTTCCAAGCGCCACCGCCCGCTCGAGGCTGATCAGGGTCCCGAACAGACCCGATATCATCAGCGGTCCGTGGATTGCCGCCAGCGACGAGCCGTGGGGCATCGTCCAGCCAAGTCGCCAAAGGCCGCCGCACAGGCCGGCGATCAAGGCGGCCGCTCCGAGAACGAGCAGCAACAGGCGGAGCCCCTTTCGGCGGGCCGTCACATTCGTTGCAGGAATCGCCCTAGAGAGCGGTGCGGCAGACGCGGACACGCCAGACATCAGGTCCTTCCTCCCGGTAATCCCAACCCAACTCACCCGGATGCGCCACATGGAAACGGGAGAAAAGAGGCCAGGGATCGTGATCGTTGACGATCTGAAAGCCTTCGCCCGGTGTAAGGCGCTCGAAGGTGTCGAAGATCAGGGAATGGCGCATGGGCGCCGTGATGTGGCGGACGTCGATGGTCCGTTCCGGAACCAGGGCACTGCACATCACGCATCCAGGCGTGGTGAACGGCCAAGGAGCTCGAGGCCTTGGTCCGTGATGAATTCCGGGCTCCAGACGGGCTCCCCCACCAGATCGACGAGGATCTGCGACGCGTCCTGGAAGCGATGCGCGAGGTATTCGCGCGAATCCGCCACGATCATCTCGCCGAGCGGGCAGGCCCGCGTCGTCAGGGTCAACGCCACCTCGATGACGGAACCCGTACGGACGGCCCGGTAAACGAGGCCGAGATCGACGATGCTGAGACCCACCTCCGGGTCGGTGACCGCGCTGAGGCAGTCCAGAATGTCAGTGTCGAGTGGGTCGCTCCGGCTCGGGCTTTTGCTCATGGGGGGATCCTTGGTGTTTATGCCGGCACCTTGAATGACCGACCACAAGGCTTCTTTGCCTCAGCGCAAACACCGGGGCGAATCGACAAACCGCGTCCAGGTTTGCTGCCGCGCAAAGAGTTTGCGACGAAAAGCGATAACGTGGTCTCCAATCCGGAACTTTGGGAGACCATGATGACCATTGAATCGAGCAGCCTGGTCGACGACGTCATGCGGCGCTGGCCGGTGACGATCCGCGTGTTCCTCAGGTACAAGATGCATTGCGTCGGATGTCCCATCGCGTGTTTTCACGCAGTGGACGATGCCTGTCGCGAACACGGGACCGATTGCGACAGCTTCCTGTCCGATCTCAGGGCGGCCATCGGTACCTCGGAGGGCTGAGGGCCCCGCTCACCCGCCCAGGGCGAGGGCGAGATAAGGCGCGGTCCGGCTCGCTGGCGACTTGGCGACGATGGCCGGCGGGCCCGATGCGACGACAACACCGCCATCCTCGCCCGCGCCCGGCCCGAGATCCACGACCCAATCGCTCCTCGCGGCAACCCGCATGTCGTGCTCGACCACGATGATGGTGTTACCGGCCTCCACCAACCCTTCCAGCTGAGTCACGAGTTTTTCCACATCGGCCGGATGCAAACCGGTCGTCGGCTCGTCGAGGATGTAGAGCGTGTCGCCCCGTTGCGCGCGTTGCAGTTCCGTCGCGAGCTTGATCCGCTGCGCCTCGCCTCCCGAGAGTTCGGTCGCGGGCTGACCGAGGCGAAGATAGCCCAGTCCGACCTCGCGTGCGATCGTCAGAGACCGGTGCAGGCGAGGCTCGTCGGCGAAAAATTCCCAGGCTGCATCGACCGTCATCGCCAGGACATCGGCGATGCTGTTGTGGCGATATTTGATCGAAAGCGTCTTGGCGTTGTAGCGCGTCCCGTGACAGGTCGGGCACGGCGTGTAGACGCTCGGGAGAAACAACAGCTCCACCATGACGAAGCCCTCGCCCTCGCAGGTCGGGCAGCGGCCCTTGGCAACATTGAACGAGAACCGTCCTGCATCATATCGGCGCGAGCGGGCCTGCGGGGTCGCGGCGAAAAGCCTGCGCACGTGATCGAACAGCCCGGTATAGGTCGCCAGATTGGAGCGTGGCGTCCGCCCGATCGGCTTCTGGTCAACCCGCACCAGACGCCTGATGGCCTCCATTCCGCTGTCGATGCGGCCGCTGCTCGGAACGGTTGCCTCTCGTTCGAGGTCATCGCGATCCTCGTCGTCCGCCGGAATGTCATGGCCAAGGTGCTCCGACGCCAGTTCCACCAGTGCCTGGCTCACCAGGCTCGATTTGCCGGAACCGGACACGCCCGTCACCGTGGTGAGCACGCCCAACGGAAACGCGACGTCCAGTTGGTGCAGGTTGTTGCGCGTGATACCGGTGAGGCGCAGCCAGCCCTTGGGCGATCGGGGGGTGCGAGGCGGGATCGCGTTCTCGCCGAAAAGATAGGGGCGCGTCTGTGAAGCGCCGATCTCTTTCAGGCCTTCGGATGGGCCACTGTAGAGAACATGGCCTCCCTGCTCGCCGGCGCCCGGTCCCACATCGACAATCCAATCGGCGCGACGGATGACGTCGAGGTTGTGCTCGACGACGAATTGCGAATTTCCGGCGGCCTTCAATTGACCGAGCGCTCGCAGCAGCGCTTCGGTGTCGACGGGATGAAGGYCCGCCGAGGGTTCGTCGAGCACGTACACCACGCCGAACAGGTTGGAGCGCACTTGCGTGGCAAGTCGCAGGCGTTGCAATTCGCCGGGCGAAAGCGTCGGTGTGCTTCGCTCCAGAGTGAGGTAGCCAAGGCCGAGATCGAGCATGACGTCGAGTCGTGCGACCAGATCCTCCGCGATGCGCTGGCTCACAATGGCCTTCTCCGGATGGTCCGACGCGATGCTGGACAGCCGAGGCGAAGTCCCGTCCGCATAGGGACGAAAGAGATCGCCGAGACGCGCAAGGGGCACTCTCGCGATGTCGGCGAAATCCAGACCCTCGAACGTGACCGACAAGGATTCACGCCGAAGCCGCTTGCCGTGACAGACCGGGCAGAGCGTGCTCGCCATGTATTGCGCCACCCGCTTCTTCATCAGCGGGCTCGTGGTGTTGGCGAAGGTGTGCAGCACATGGCGCTTGGCGCTGGTGAACGTTCCCTGATAGGCCGGTTCTTCCTTGCGCTTGAGAGCCTGGCGCACCTCTTGCGACGTGTAGCCGGGATAGACCGGAACGGTCGGCTGTTCGTCGGTAAAGAGCAGCCAGTCGCGATCTTTCTTGGGTAATTTCTTCCACGGGCGATCGACGTCGTAGCCAAGGGTCACGGCGATATCGCGCAGGTTCTGCCCGTGCCACGCCGTCGGCCAGGCGGCGATGGCCCGCTCGCGTATGGTGAAGGAATCATCCGGCACCATCGACCGTTCCGTCACCTCATAGACACGACCAAGGCCGTGGCATCGGGGACACGCGCCTTCGGGCGTGTTGGAAGAAAACGACTCCGCGTAAAGCAACGGCTGGCCGGGCGGATAATCCGCAGCGCGGGAATACAACATTCGCAAGAGGTTCGACAACGTCGTGACGCTGCCGACCGATGAGCGCGTCGTTGGCGACCCGCGCTGCTGTTGCAGCGCGACCGCGGGCGGCAAACCTTCGATGTCGTCGACGTCGGGAACGGGCATCTGGTGGAACAGGCGCCGCGCATAGGGTGATACCGATTCCAGATATCGCCGCTGCGCCTCGGCATAGAGCGTTCCGAATGCCAGGGAGGATTTGCCGGAGCCCGAGACGCCGGTGAAGACCACAAGCGCATCCCGGGGCAGGTTCAGATCGATGTTCTTCAGATTGTGCTCGCGCGCGCCGCGAACGCGAACGAACCCGTCCTGCGTCCGGAAGGCAGCTTCTGGTGCGCGGGGAGTTGTATTTTCATCCATGTGATAGGTCCGCGACCCTGATTGAACGGAAGCAAAAAGACCGAATCCTGTGACGGCGATCGCGGGAAGAACGCCCCGAAACGCCAAAAGGTCTGGGGCGGCGGCCCAATTCGGCAGGACGGCCCCCCGAGGATTCCGGACACGGGGGGAAGCCCCAACCTCCGAGGCCTCGGAACTGCCGAGCTTGAATGAGCGTTCTGGTGGGTGGTTATCCTTCAGGTGCCCCGTGATTTACACCTATCTGTACGATGCGGACGGACACGACCAGGAGGTCGATCTCGACGAGCAATGCGTTGCGGGGCTCTGCGACCGCAACCTTCTTTGGGTGGATGTCCAGGGACGCGAGCGCGGCGACCTCGAGCGGCTCATCGAACTATTCTCGCTTGATGCGGGTTCCCTGCACGCCCTCCTGAATCCGCAGGAGGCGCCATACCTGGACAATTACGGGAAGTATTTCCAGTTCGACGTCGTCGCGCTTGCAAGGGAGGAGGGGGAGAACGGCGAGCGGGCGCTGACCAAGAATCGTCCCGTTCATCTCGACTTCCTCGTGGGTCCGCTGTGGATCATCACCGTGCACGATGGCGAGATTCCCTTCCTGCAAGCCTTCCGCGACCAGGACAAGGGCGAAACGCTCACCGGCGCGTTGAGCCCGCCCGCCCTCGCGGCGTCGCTTCTCGACTGGCACCTCACTACCTATCTGGAGGCGGTGACCGAGCTCGATGCACTTCTCGACCGGCTCGATGATGCGATGCTCGCCCGCTCGGCCCGAAAGAGCGTCCTGTCCGGCGTCGTGGCGACGCGGCGCAGGGTGTCGGAGCTCCGGCAGCTGCTGGCTGCGCAGCGGGCCGTGTTTTACGGCCTCTCGCGTCCCGACTTCCTGCAGGTCGTGGAGTCCGATGCGGCGCCCCATTACGCGTCGCTCGAGAGACGCTTCGAACGTGCGGTGGATGCGGTGGACCATACCCGCGAGCTGGTGAACGGATCACTGGAACTTTACGCGACCCGCACCGCGGAGGCGACGAACGACCTCGTGCGTCAGCTGACGTTTCTCACCATGATGCTGGGTGTCATCGGCGCCGTCGCGGGAATTTTCGGGATGAACTTCGAGACACCCTACACCAAGACAGGCGTTCCGGGATTCTGGTCGGTGGTGGTGGGCCTGATCCTGGTGAACGCCGCCGCCGCCTTCATTGCCCGGCGCCGTGCCTGGATTTGAGCCGGTCATTGCCTCTCGCGCTGGCAAGGGCTTCGAAAGCGTAAAAATTCAGCGCCGCTTCCCGGAGGGACCGAGACAGGCCGCTCCCGCGGAAGAAGCATTTTGTGGCGCGACACGTCGCATCGGTCCCTCGTCTTCGGGCGCATCCTCGACTAAATAGGCGCGGACAGCACGAGGCAACCAATGATCAAGATTACCTACAGGGACGCCGCAGGAACATCGCGGGAGGTGGAAGCGGAAGAAGGCTCCACCGTCATGGAGACCGCCATCCGGAACGGCGTTCCGGGCATCGATGCGGAATGCGGCGGGGCGTGTTCCTGTGCGACCTGTCACGTCTATGTGGACGAGGAATGGGTCGAGGCGGTGGGACAGCCCCAGCCCATGGAAGAGGACATGCTCGACTTCGCCTATGATGTGAGGCCGAATTCCCGCCTGTCATGCCAGATCCGCGTCAGACCGGAGCTTGACGGGCTTGTGGTCGAGACACCGAAGCGCCAAGGTTAAGCTCACAGACAGCGCCCGGAGACGATCATCATGTTCAAGACCATTCTGGTTCCCATCGATCTCAGCGAAGTGGAAGCCGCGCGGCCCGCCATCGACCGGGCGGCCGAATTGGCGACGATGTCCGAGGGCACGCTACGGCTGATCTACGTGCGCTTCATCGTGCCGGTCACCTACATGGAATTCATGCCGCCGGCCTTCGATGAGGAGCAGCAGGCGGATGCCGAAAAGAAGCTCGCCGAGATCGCCGCGAGCGTGAACCTGCCGGCCGAACGGGTATCGGCGGTGGTGCGCTTCGGGTCGATCTACAACGAGGTTCTCGACGAGGCCGAAAGGACCGGCGCGGACCTCGTGGTGATCGGCTCCCACCGGCCCACCATGGCGACCTTTCTTCTCGGCTCCAACGCCTCGACGATCGTGCGTCACGCCAAATGCTCGGTGCTGGTGGTGCGCAGCTAAGGGCCGGCTCAGGCGCGCGGCAGCAACTCCGGCGGGGGCGAGGCGGGGTCGAAGGAGCGCGGTTTGTTCAGCCGCACCATCGGCTCGATCTGCCAGATTCCCACCAGCGCGAAGAGCGCCCCGAGAACGGCGATGTTCATCGCTCCGGTCTGGAACGCGCGCCAGATCAGGATGGCCATGGCGATGAGCGAGGCGAACCCGATCCCGGATGTGAGGAGCCATGCCCATAAGGGCTTGCCGGCGACGAACCGCGCGTCCGGGTTCGCGCGTCGGATGGCGTCGAACAGCGCCTGGCTGAAAGCGCGATATTCGGGCCCCTGCTCGCGGGCTTCCACGAGGCTTTTCCAGGAGAGCGAGGCGAAGGTGAAGGTCTTGCCGTCCTTCATCACTACCTTGGTGCGATAGGCTTTCTGAGCAAACCGCCCCGGCTCGAACGTCATGCGCACGAGAACGACGGCGCCGAGACGAACCTCGCTCACCTTGCGGCCGGAATCGACCGTCAGCGTCTCGCCGTCGAGACTGAACTGGATCGGGCCGCCGACCGGGCGGGGGCTGTGTTCGTAGGTGATGGTCATGAGGCGAGGGGTTCCGGACGTGCAGGAGCGGCAGAGACTGGCCGATCCTGCATAAACACCGTTTCGCCGGGCGAGAGAAGTCCCGCGTGCGTCACGCCGTCGAGGCGCCGGCCGGCTTGGCCTCTCCCGATCGATAAAGCCACGGGCTGAAGCAGAATCGGCCTAGCGAACGAGCTCCCGCATCGCCTGGTCGATCCCCTCCAGGTTCAGCGGATACATGCGGTCGGCGAAGAGCTGGYGCAGGAGGGCAATGGATTGGGTGTAGCCCCATTGCGGCTTCGGCACCGGATTGAGCCATACGGTCTTCGGGAAATGGCCGAGGATGCGCTCCATCCAGACATGGCCCGGCTCCTCGTTCCAATGCTCGACCGAGCCGCCCGGCATGGTGATCTCGTAGGGGCTCATGGAGGCGTCGCTGACGATCACGACGCGGTAATCGGACGCGTAGGTGCGGATCACGTCGAGGGTCGGGATGGTCTCCTTGAAGCGCCGCCGGTTTTCCTTCCAGACCTTCTCGTAGATGCAGTTGTGGAAGTAGAAATGCTCGAAATGCTTGAACTCGAGCCGCGCTGCCGAGAACAACTCCTCGGCGATCTGGATATGCCAGTCCATGGAGCCGCCCACATCGAGAAACAGCAGCACTTTCACGGCATTGCGTCTTTCGGGACGCAGGCGCACGTCGAGGTAGCCCCTGTGCGCCGTCTCGTGGATCGTCCCGTCGAGATCGAGTTCCTCGACCGCGCCGGACCGCGCGAAGCGCCGCAGCCGGCGAAGCGCCACCCGCATGTTGCGGACGCCCAGTTCCACGCTGTCGTCGAAGTCCTTGAACTCGCGCTTGTCCCACACTTTCACGGCGCGGAAGTTGCGGTTCTTCTCCTGTCCGATGCGGATGCCCTCGGGGTTGTAGCCGTGCGCGCCGTAGGGTGAGGTTCCGCCGGTGCCGATCCACTTGTTGCCGCCCTGATGACGGTCCTTCTGCTCCGCCAGCCGCTTCTTGAGCGTCTCGAACAGCTTGTCCCAGCCGAGCGCCGCGATCTCGCGCTTTTCCTTCTCGGAGAGGTAGCGCTCCGCAAGCTTGCGCAACCATTCGTCCGGGATCTCGGCGTTCCCGATGCCCTCGCCAAGGGTCTCGACGCCCTTGAAAACGCGGGCGAAAACCTGGTCGAACTTGTCGAAATGGCGCTCGTCCTTCACCAGGCAGGTGCGCGCCAGATAATAGAAATCCTCCATCTTCTTGTCGGCGAGGTCCTGGTCGAGCGCGTCCAGAAGCGACAGGTATTCTCGCAGTGAAACCGGCACCTTGGCCGTGCGAAGCTCGGTGAAGAAGTTCAGGAACATGGCACCAGTGTCGTGTGTCGTGGCGCAACGTCAAGGCATAAGACTACACATCGGCCTGGGTTTTCACCTCGCCGAGGGGCGCCTCGCTGGGCAAAGCGGCGCTTGCCGAGGATTTTCCGACCGTGCGCCGCGCCCGAAACTCGGTTCGGGCCGGATCGCGGCGGATGTTGCTGCTCTTGAGCAGGGATCGGAACTCATCCCGCCGCTCGTGGATGGAGGCGATGACCAGCCCCATTGGAATGCCGATATCGGTGAGCACGGCCTCGCTCAGTTGCAGCGACGCCTCGATGGTTTCGGGCACCGCGTCGTCGACGCCAAGTTCGTAGAGTTCGGTGGCGTGCTTGGCGTCGCGGGCGCGCGCCACGATCGTGATGTCGGCCCGCTCCTGCCGGGCTGCCGACACGACGGCCTCGATGGCGCCCCGCGTGTCGAGCGTGACCACCAGCACGAGGGCGCGGTCGAGGCCGCAAGCGCGCAGGAATTCCGGATGGGCGCCGTTACCGAAATAGACCGGCTTGCCGGCACGCCGTTCGGACGCGACCCTCACGGGGTCCATGTCGAGCGCCAGGAAGGGCACGTCGTGCCGGGTCAGCATCTCGCCGACGAGCTGGCCGACCCGCCCATAGCCGGCAATGATGACGCGCCCGGCTTCGTCCGCCGGCGGCTGGACCTGGAGGATCGGGTCCAGAGGCTCGCGCTTCGCGAGGCGGCGGCCCAGTTTCCGACCGAGGCGGGCGAGAAGCGGAATGGTGACCATCGTGAAGGTGGTGACGATGAGCAGGTTCTGGCCGATGGCGGTGGGCACGAGGCCGCCCGCCATGGCGCCGCCGATGATCACCAGGGCGAACTCGCCCGCCGGTCCCAGCAGCAGCCCGCTCTCGGCCGCCTCGCCCGAGGTGAGCCCGAAGGGCTTTGCGAGGAACGCCACGATCACCGCCTTGGTGGCGATCACCGCGGTCGCGGCGGTGAGGATCAAAACCGGCGCGTCGAGCAGGCGGAACAGATCGAGATTCATCCCCACCGACATGAAGAAGACGCCGAGCAGCAACCCCTTGAAGGGCTGGATCGTCACGTCGACTGCGCGGCGATATTCGGTTTCCGACAGGAGGATGCCGGCGATGAAGGCGCCCAGCGCCATCGACAGGCCGCTGACGGCGGCGATCAGGCTGGTGACGATGACCACGAGCAGGCAGGCGGCCATGAACACTTCGGGGCTCTTGGCCGCCGAGGCGAGCTGGAAGAAGGGGCGCAGGATGAGCCGCCCGACGCCGACCAGAATGGCGAGCGCGACGGCGGCCTGCAGCATCGCCCAGAGGAAGGAGGCCGTCGTCACCTCGGGTTGGCCGGTATCCAGCACCGCGAGCGTGAACAGGATCGGCGCGACCGCGAGATCCTGGAAGATCAAAGCCGAGAAGGTCGCCCGCCCGGCCGGCGTTTTGAGGCGCTTCTGCTCGGCCATGACGGGGATCACGATCGCGGTCGAGGAAAGCGCGAAGGCGAGCCCGACGATCGCCGCGCCGGTGATCGTTCCGACGAAACTGTAGGCGAGGGCGCCCAGCGCGGCGCTGCAGAGCAGCACCTGCAACGAACCGAATCCGAAAACCAGGCGTCTCAGAGTCCGCAGGCGCTGCCAGGAGAGCTCGATGCCTATGGTGAACAGCAGGAACACGACGCCGAATTCGGCAAGGTGCGACGTCCCCTCCTGCCTCGTGAAAGTCAGCCAGTTGAGGGCCGGGTAGGCGTCCGTCAGCCGTCCGAGACCGTAAGGACCCAGCAACGCGCCCGCGCCGAGGAACCCGAGCACCGGGCTGATCCTCAACCGATGAAAGAGAGGAACGACGATGCCAGCCGTTGCGAGAAAAAGAATCGGTTCCTGATAGGCGTAGAGGTCGATCGCCGCTGCCATGTGCTCCGTCCGGTTGCGCCCATCATGGTTTTAACGCTCGGGCCAGCGCAAGCGGAAATTCGGCAGAATCAGAACGGCTTAGGACGTTTTCCGGCCATCCTCGCGGTCGCCGTTCCGGCTTTGCGGGCACCGCCGCAAAGCCGGAAACGCAGCAAATCCGCGCGTTTCTAACCGAGGGTCGAAAGCGCCTGGGCCAGATCTGCCACCAGATCGTCCGGATGCTCGATGCCGATGGAGACGCGGATCGTCGCATCGCTGACCCCGAGCCGGTCGCGGGTTGCCTTCGGCACGCCCGAATGCGTCGTCGAGGCCGGGTGGGAGATCAGCGATTCGGTGCCGCCGAGGCTCACCGCGAGCTTGAACACTTGGAGGGCGTTGAGTACCCGGAACGCTTCCGGTTCGCCGCCCTTCACGTCGAACGAGAAGGTCGAACCCGGAGCCGAGCATTGCGCGTCGTAGACCCGCTTCGCCGGCGAGCCCTCGGGCAAATAGTCGAGATGGTGGAGCTTCGTCACCATCGGGTGTTCGTTCAGGAATTTCGCCACGATCTCGCCGTTGCGGTTGGCGGCGTTCATGCGCAGGGACAGCGTCTCCAGCGAACGCCCGAGCATCCAGCACGAATGCGGATCGAGCTGGGTGCCGATGGCGGAGCGCAGCATCCGGATCGGCTTCATCAGCTCTTTCGATCCGAGCGCCGCGCCGGCGATCAGGTCCGAATGACCGCCGACATATTTCGTCAGCGAATAGAGCGAGATATCGACGCCATGTTGAATCGGTTTCTGAAAAATCGGGCCGAGGAGCGTGTTGTCGCACATGATGATCGGCCAGTGACCCTGCGCCTCGCCGATTTCGTTCACGATCCGGCGAATCAGCGCGATGTCCACGATGGTGTTCACCGGGTTCGACGGCGATTCGATCAGCACCACGGAGACCCGGCCCTTCCCCTGAGCCTCTTTCGCCGCCGCGCGGATGCTGGCCTCGTCGACGCCGTCCCCGAAGCCGGCGGAGTGGATGCCGAGATTGGCCAGCGTCTTGGAGATGAGCGTTTCCGTGCCGCCATAGAGCGGCTGCGAATGCAGAATCACGTCGCCGGGCCGCGCGAAGGCCAGTACCGCCGTGGCGATGGCCGACATGCCCGACGAAAACAGAAGGCCAGCCTCGGTCTCCTCGAAGATCGCCAGGCGATCCTCGACGATTTCCGCGTTGGGGTGGTTGAAGCGCGAATAGACGAGACCCGCGGCCTCGCCCTTCGGGGGCTCGCGGCGTCCGGAGACGTAATCGAAGAATTCCTTGCCGTGCTCGGCGCTGTTGAACACGAAAGTGGATGTGAGAAACACCGGCGGCTTGACCGCGCCCTCCGAGAGCGTCGGATCGTAGCCATAGCCGAGCATCAGCGTCTCGGGTTTGAGCTTGTGGTTGCCGATCCGGTCCTTGTGGTAGCGATTATAGGCCATTGTTCGTTCTCCCTTTCGCCAGCCTTACCCTAACAGACGGGCTGCCGGAAGATGACCGGACGGCACGGAGGGGACGCGCGACGGCGGGCTTGGTGCTTTCCCTTGGGGCGATCCGGCTCTAGGGTCAGCAGGATCGAGAGGGAAGGTTGAGAATGGCGCGTTTCGAAGGCACCGACTCCTATGTGACGACCGAGGATCTGACGGTCGCGGTCAATGCCGCCATCGTTCTCGAGCGGCCCTTGCTGGTCAAAGGGGAGCCCGGCACCGGCAAGTCGGTTCTGGCGGAGGAAATCGCCCGCGCGGTGAATGCGCCCCTTCTCACGTGGCACGTCAAGTCGACGACCAAGGCCCAGCAGGGGCTCTACGAATACGATGCGGTCTCCCGCCTGCGCGACAGCCAACTCGGCGATCCGCGGGTGTCGGACATTCGCCATTACATCAAACGCGGGAAATTGTGGGAGGCGTTTTCGGCGGATGAGCGGCCGGTGCTGCTCATCGACGAGATCGACAAGGCCGATATCGAGTTTCCCAATGACCTGCTGCTGGAACTCGACCGGATGGAGTTCCACGTCTACGAGACGGGCGAGACGGTCCGGGCGGAAAAGCGCCCGATCGTCATCATCACCTCCAATAACGAGAAGGAACTGCCGGACGCGTTCCTGCGCCGCTGCTTCTTCCATTACATCAAATTTCCGGATGAGGAGACGATGGCCCGGATCATCGACGTGCATTATCCGGGCATCAAGCGCCGCCTCGTCGAGGAAGCGCTGAAGATCTTCTTCGAGATCCGCGAGGCGCCGGGCCTGAAGAAGAAGCCGTCGACCTCCGAGCTGCTCGACTGGCTCAAACTGCTGATGGCCGAGGATATCGGGCCCGAGCAATTGCGCGAGCGCGATCCGCGCAAACTGATCCCGCCGCTGCATGGGGCGCTTCTCAAGAACGAGCAGGACGTGACGCTGTTCGAGAAACTCGCCTTCCTGTCGCGGCGCGAAGGGCGGACCTGAATGGTAAGGGTGCTCCTGCTTCGCCACGCGAAATCGTCATGGCCGTCGGGAATGCTGGACGTGGACCGGCCGTTATCCGCAAGGGGACGCAAGGCCGCGGTGCTAATGGGGGATTATCTGCAGGACGAGGAACTCGCGCCCGAACTGGTCCTGGTCTCGCCGGCGCGCCGGACGCAGGAAACCTGGTCCCTCGTTCAACCCGCCCTCGGCGCCGTGCCCATGCGCGTCGAACCGCGGATCTACGATGCCCCCGCCGCGCGGCTTCTCTCCATGCTGCAGGAGATCGACCCCGCGACCGGAAGCGTCCTGGTCATCGGCCATAATCCCGGTTTCGAGGATCTGGCCCATCTGCTGGCAAGCCATGGAAGCGGCGAGGCGCTCTCCCGCATGCGCCAGAAATTCCCCACGGCGGGCCTCGCCGTCATCGATTGCGATTGCGGCGAGTGGGGAAACCTCAAGGCGCGCGGCGGCAAGCTCGATCGCTTCGTGACGCCCAAATCCCTCGGCGCCGACGAGGACGATTGACGCACGGGGGCGGGGCTGCCTGAACCGGCGCCGTCCACCATCGTTGTGCCTGAAACCCGTCCCATCCTGCGGGACGCTTTCAGGGGCCGCTTCTCGCCATGATGCCATCGACCCTCATCGCGCTCTTCCTTGCCGGGAGCGCGCTTGCGACGGACCATCGAGGCCTTGCCGCCCTGATCTCTGGCGACGGCCCGGCCTTGTTTGCCGCCCGTTACGACGGGGAGGCGCGCGAGATCTCGAACTGGCGGGCGCAGACGCTGGCGACCCTCGAACCAAAGCCCATGGCGATCGCGGCTGCCTTGCTGAACGCCGACCGGCCGGTGATCACCCGGTGCGTCAAACTCAACAATTACTGGTGCATCAAGAGCGCCCGCTGGGACGGCGAGATCGGCAAGGATTCCGAGGGCCATGTGGGCTTTGTCTCCGCCGACCACGGGGCCGATGCGGCGGTGAATCTCCTGCGCCGCTACTACCTCGAATTCAATCGTAAATCGGCCCTCGACATCGTCCGGCGCTGGGCGCCGGCGGAATGCGGCATCGCCACCGGCCTCGGCGGCCTCGCGGTGCTCGCCGTCAAGGGAATCGGCGGCACGGTGCGGGCGCGCTATCTGGCGTCGCGCCGGGGGAAGGGCGTGACGACGTTCACGGCTTCGGGCCGTGGGGGAAAGCCCGGGCGGGTCTCCATGGTGCTGCCGATCAGGACCCCGCAATACCGGGTGCCGGATATCGCGGCCGGCATGGGCGAGAAGCCGAAAGCCGCGCCCAAGGTTCGGGTGGAACAGCCGAAGACCAAAGCGTCCTCCCCGCCGAAAATGGCGAGCGCCGCACCGGTCGCCGCCTGCGCACCCGACGAGCAGCGCCTGCGCAATTATGCGCGCCGGATGGTGGCCGAATTGTCGCTCGGACCCAATGACGACCTGAAGCTCTTCACGCCGGATGGGCGGCCGCTGGCGAACCTCGCCCCGGTGATGCTGGCGATGGCGTCATTCGAATTGGGAATGCTGCGCCCGAGCGCGGACTTCGTCGATGGGGCGATGGAGCGAGCCACCTCGCGCGCCGAGGCTGCGAAGGCCGCGGCACGGGACGATCCCAAGCTTTAATCTCGGGTCGCGGTTTACACTCCGCCTCTCATCATCTATAAGAACAGCATAACATATCATTGGTTCTCCGGAGAGATGTCGATGACCCTCTATAGGATCGGGGCGGAAACGCGTGTGACGCCCGCCACCGCCGGCAATCGGCTGGACGCCGACGTGACTGTCCTGAAGGACGGGGGCTGGGTCGTCAGCTGGACATCTCTCGGCGACGAGGGCCAAGGCGCGGGCATCTTCCAGCAGCGGTTCGACCGGGCAGGTGTTGCCCTTACCAGTGCTAATCCCGTGGTGAACGCCACCTTGGCGAACGACCAGGACGCGTCCGCCGTCACCGCGCTTGCCGATGGCGGTTGGGTCGTCACTTGGAAATCGGCGATGCAGGATGGCGACGGGTACGGCATCTATCAGCAGCGCTACAGCAAGGCCGGCGTTGCGGCGTCGCCTGTCGATCAACTCGTCAATGTCGTCAGCGCGGGCGATCAGTATGAGCCGGATGTTACGGCGCTCGCCGACGGAGGCTGGGTCGTGGCGTGGACATCCGTCGGTCAGGACGGCGACAATGACGGCGTGTTCCAACGCCGGTTCGACCAGAACGGCGTGGCGACCTCGGCCACGGATGTTGCGATCAACACCTTCACGGCCGGCAGGCAATACGAACCCAACACTGCGAGTTTGGCGGGCGGCGGCTGGATCGTCACCTGGACGTCTGCAGGACAGGACAGTAGTGGCTTTGGTGTGTTCCAGCAGAAATTCGACGCACAGGGGACCCCGGTCTTCGGCATCGAGAAGCAGGTCAACCTCGCAACCCTTGACCACCAGTATTACTCCGCCGTGACCGGCCTCACGGACGGCGGCTGGGTCGTCACATGGGCCTCTCAGGGCCAGGACGGCGACCAGGAGGGGATCTATCAGCGGCGCTATGATGCGAGCGGGAATGCCGTCTGGGCGAGCGACCGATTGGTGAACCACACGACGGTCGGCCAGCAGATCTCCCCAAAAATCACCGCTCTTTCAGATGGTGGCTGGGTTGTCACCTGGGAGTCGGATGACGTCAGCCGAAGCGGAATTTTTCAACGGCACTTCGACCGGAACGGTGAGGCGTCGGCGGTCGAATTCACCGCCAACACGACGATGACGTTGAGCCAGTGGGATGCGAACGTAAAGGCTCTGCCCGACGGCGGCTGGGTGGTCACGTGGACATCGGAGGATGCCGACGGCAACGAGAACATCTATCAGCAGCGCTTCGTGGCCAACAGCGCCCCGACCGACGTGGCTGTGTCGGGAGCCGCCGTTGCGGAGGGCGCGGCTTACGGCGCGCTGGTGGCGAGTCTCACCGGCGCCGACGCCAATCTCGCCTCCGGCGATGCGCTCACCTACACGCTTCTCGACAGTGCGCAGGGCCGCTTCGCATTGCAGGGCGACAAGCTCGTCGTCGCAGACGGATTGCGGCTCGATTACGAGCAGGCGACCGTCCACACCGTGACCGTCCGCGCCACCGACAAGGACGGGCTGAGCGTCACGCGCACCATCGCCGTGCAGGTCGGAGATGTGGCTCGGGAGAACCTGACCGGAGGCGAGGGCGCGGACAAGCTCGTGGGCGGCAGGGGCGCCGACGTGTTTCGAGGCCTGGGCGGCAACGACACCCTTGCGGGCGGGCTCGGCAAGGACGTTTTGTCGGGCGGTGAAGGCCGCGACATCTTCGTGTTCGACACGAAGCCCAACACGAAAGCCAACCTCGACACCGTGAAGGATTTTTTCGTGAAGGACGATTCCATCTGGCTCGACAACGCGGTCTTCAAGAAAATCGGCAAAGGTTCGATTGAAAGACCCGGGAAGCTCAAGAAGGACTTCTTCACCCTCGGCACCAAGGCCGCGGATAAGAACGATTATGTCTTTTACGATCCCAAGAAGGGTGCGCTGTATTACGACGCCGATGGATCTGGCGGGAAGACTGCGATCCAGATCGCGAGCCTCAAGAAAGGGCTCAAGATGAAGGCGACCGATTTCTTCGTGATCTGATAGCCCCCTTTCACCTCTCCCTGAGGGAGAG